>NZ_JBEZWL010000009.1:0-110471 GCF_040648015.1 Streptomyces sp. NPDC029216
CGCGCCGACTGGCTCCAGGAGGCCGAGCCGTACCTCGCCGGGGGCGGGGCCTCCCGCACGGTGGCCCGGCGGGAGGACGGCGGCGTCGACGTCGAGTGGCACACCACCGCCGCCCGCCACGAGGCCGGCTCCCCGAACGTCATCGGCGTCTACTCCATCGCCTCCGCCTGCCGGGCGCTGGAGGAGGCCGGGTTCGAGGACCTCGTCGCCCGCGAACGCCACCTCATCGCGAAGGTCCGCGAGGGGCTGGCGGAGGTCCCCGAGGTGCGGATCCTCTCCCTCTTCGGCGACGACGCCCCGCGCGTCGGCGTCATCTCCTTCGTCGTGGACGGCTGGAACAGCTCGCACTTCGCGGCCGCGCTGTCGGCGGAGTACGGGATCGGCGTCCGCGACGGCCTGTTCTGCGCCCACCCGCTGGTCCGCACCCTGCTCGGCAGCGAGCCGCAGGCCCAGGGCGAATGCGGGGCCCCCGAGGCGGCCCCGGGGGAGCGATCGCTGAACGCGATCCGCGTCAGCTTCGGGGCGGGGACGCCGGACGAGCACGTGGACCGCTTCGTGCGGGCGGTCAAGGAACTCGTCGTGGACGGCGCGAAGTGGCAGTACCGCACGGAGGACGGCCGCTGCGTTCCGGCCGTGTAGGCCGGGTGCGCCGCTGCGCGGGGCTGGAATTGCCGCGCAGCGGCAGAATCCAGCCCCGCCGGCGATTGAGGCGGGAACGGTGAAAGGGCGGGGCGGGGAGAGAGAACTACGCGTCGAGCCCGATGGCGAAGGCGGCTTCCAGGTCGTGCTGGGAGTACGTGCGGAACGCCACGTGCGTGTCGGTCGCCTCGACGCCCGGGATCTTGCTGATCCGGCCGGGGATGATGTCCGCCAGGTTCTCGTGGCGGGCCACGCGGACCAGCGCGATCAGGTCGTACGTACCGGTGACGGAGTAGACCTCGCTGACGCTGTCCAGCTGGGCGATGGACTCGGCGATCTCGGGGATCCGGTCCACGCTGGTCTTGATGAGAACGATCGCGGTGATCACGGTTGGCTGTCTCCCTCGGTCGCCGTCGCTGGTCGCCTCACTCTAGTCGTACGCCGGTACCGCGCCCACGCGTAGCAGAACCCGACGGAGAAGCCCACGACGTGGGCGAGGTACGCCACCCCCGGCCCGCTCCCCGCCCGGTGCGCGGCCAGCCACTGCAGCCCGAACCAGAACATCAGCACGATCCACGCCGGGAACCGCAGCGGCAGGAACAGCAGGAAGGGGAACAGGCTCGTCACCCGGGCCTGCGGGAACAGGCACAGGAACGCCCCCAGCGCCGCCGAGATCGCGCCGGACGCCCCGACGAGGGTCTGGTCCGAGGAGGAGTTGGCCGCCGCGTACGCCGCCAGGGCCACGTAGCCGGTGCAGAGGTAGAAGACGAGGAACGCTGGCCGGCCCATCCGCTCCTCCGTCATCGCGCCGAAGACGTAGAGGAAGAGCATGTTCCCGAGCAGGTGCGGCCAGCTGCCGTGGACGAAGAGGGCCGTCAGCGGGGTCAGCAGCGGGCGCGCGGCCCCCGAGAACAGCTCGTCGGGGACCACGCCCCAGTGCCGGAAGTAGGCCGTCCCCGTCGCCATCAGCCGGTCGCCCGTACCGAACGACGGGTTCAGGCCGGATGCCGGACTCGTCAGGAACACCGCGCAGCAGCCGGCGATCAGCGCGTACGTGACCACGGGGCCCCGGGCGGCCTCCCGCACGGCCCGCCACTTTACGATCATGCGACAGAGCATGACGCAGGCGGACCCCCCGGAGGGTGGTGCCAGGCCGTAGGGTTACGTGCTGCGGTCCTGCGGCCGCCGCGGAAGGCTTTAATTGAATGAGCTACGAAGGAGAGAGCGGCCTGATGACGACGGTTCCCCTGCCGACCGACACCACCCGGTGGCGCTGCACCCTGTGCGGCAACCTCACGCGGTTCGATGTCACCCGATCGTCGAAGGTGGTGGAGTACGTCCACCTCGACCTCGCCGGGGAGCCCAAGGTCGAGGAGCGCGAGGTGGTCAGTGAGACCATCGAGTCGGTCCGCTGCCGCTGGTGCAACGCGGTGGACCAGATCGAGCTCGTCGACAGGCCGGGCACCGACTCCTGACGGAGCCGGGCCCACGGTAGATCACGGTAGGGGTGACGGATTGTGGAGCCAGCAAGCGGCGCCGGGGCGGCCGACGCGGCCGGCGACTCCGCGGAGGTCCTCGACCGCCCGCTGCCGGAAGGCGTGCGGCGCCGGGTCGTCTCGCTCGTCTCGGACGCCTTCGGCGGCCTGACGGTCGCCGACCTCCCGGCGCAGCTGCGCCAGTACGCCCGGTTCACCCCGACCCGGCGCGCCAAGTTCGCGGGCAACGCCATGGCCGCCGCCGTGGAGAGCGACGGCGTCTTCCGCAGCCGGGTCGCGGAGAAGGTGCGCGAGGCCCAGCCGGAACTGGCCGGGGCGCTGGACTCCGGTGCCCCGCCGGCCGCCGCGGACCCGCTGGACGTGGCGGCCGCCGCGTACGTGCTGCGTCCGGCAGGCTGGGTCAAGCTGGTGGCCGCCGCCGGCGAGGAGGCGCTGCGCGCCGACGCCGAGCGGATCGGTGACGAGAACCGCCGCGAGCTGGAGCGGCTGCGCGAGGAGCTGGCCCAGCTGCGGGAGGCCCAGCGCAGCGGCGGTGAGCACGTACGGGCCGAGCTGGACGCCGCCCGCAAGGAAGCGGAATCGCTTCAGCGCAAGCTGCGCAGCGCCCTGAGCGACGTCAAGCGGGGCGAGGCGGCCCTGCGCAAGCTCGGCTCCGAGATCGACGGGATCCGCGGTGAGGCGGCCGCGCAGGTGGCCGCCGCCGAGAGCGAGTCGCGTCGGCTGAAGTCCCGCCTGGCGGAGACGGAGTCGGCGCTGGAGACCGCGCGCCGGGCCACCCGTGAGGGGCGCAGCGTCGAGGACATGCGGCTGCGGCTGCTGCTGGACACCGTGCTCGACGCGGCGGCGGGGCTGCGCCGCGAGCTGGCGCTGCCGCCGGTGTCGACGCGGCCCGCGGACACCGTGGACGCCGTGGAGCCGGGCCGGATGACCCCGAAGGACATCGCGGCGCGGGCCCTGTCGGAGACCGATCCGGCGTTGCTGGACCAGCTGTTGGCGCTGCCGCAGGCCCATCTGGTGGTCGACGGGTACAACGTGACGAAGACCGGCTACCCGACGATGCCGCTGGAGAAGCAGCGGCTGCGGCTGCTGGGCGGGCTGTCGATGCTGGCCGCGCAGACCGGCGCCGAGATGACCTGCGTTTTCGACGGGGCGGAGCTGGCGGCGCCCGTGCTGCTCGCACCGCCGCGCGGGGTGCGGGTGCTCTTCTCCAAGGCCGGGGTGACGGCCGACGAGCTGATCCGCCAGCTGGTGCGGGCCGAGCCGCCCGGCCGTCCGGTGGTCGTGGTCTCCACGGACCGCGAGGTGGCCGACGGGGTGGCGAAGGCGGGTGCCCGGCCGGTGGCGTCGGCGCTGCTGCTCAAGCGGCTCGCGCGCGTTTCGTAGCACTTGGCGGCTTGTGCCGCCGATGTAACTCCTGGGCGGGATGCCCGGATTGACGGTGCGGGCGGGAGACGCACCGTCAAGGGCGCGGCACACAGCGTGGGCCCCGGGTAAAGAAGCCGGAAGGGCAGCGGATTTTTACGTTCCGGGATTTGAACTCCTCACCGGCGGGTCACTAGGGTCTGTTCAAACCTTCGTGCGGTAGCGCACCCATTCGGGTGCGTGCGGAGGCCTGCCGCCGATCGTCCGCGGCGGTTCCAGGAATGAAGGAGCTCGCGTTCGTGGCGTCCCACCGTCGACCCAAGCCGCCGACCCGCACCCGCGTGAGCATCCTCACCGCCCTCGCCACCGCGGCCGTCGCCCTCTCCGCCCAGTCCGCCTCGGCCGCCCCGGACAAGCCGAACAAGGACGAGGTCAAGACCAAGGTCGACGCCCTCTACGAGGAGGCCGAGCAGGCCACCGAGAAGTTCAACGGGGCCAAGGACCGCCAGGACAAGCTGGAGAAGGAGATCGGCTACCTCCAGGACCAGGTGGCGCGCGGCCAGGCCGACCTCAACGACCTGCGCAACACGCTCGGTTCGATGGCCGCCGCCCAGTACCGCGGCGGCGGCATCGACCCGTCGGTGGAACTCCTGCTCTCCGGCGACCCGCAGACCTACCTCGACAAGTCCGCCACGCTCCAGCAGCTGAGCGGCCGGCAGGTCGAGGCGATATCCAAGATCCAGGCCAAACAGCGGGCCCTGGCCCAGCAGCGCGCGGAGGCCGCCGGCAAGCTCGGCGACCTGGACGCCGTCCGCAAGGAGCTCGCCGAGAAGAAGGCGACCGCCCAGAGCAAGCTCGCCGACGCCCAGGCCCTCCTCAACTCCCTGACCGCCGAGGAACGCAGCCAGCTCAAGAGCGACGCGGCCAAGGACGGCGCGACCGCGGAGAAGGCCGCCGGCGGGGGCACCAAGACCGCCCCGAAGGGGTCGGGACGGGCCGCGGCCGCCCTCGCCGCCGCCATCACCCAGGAAGGCGACGCCTACCACATGGGCGACACCGGCCCCAATTCCTGGGACTGCTCGGGCCTGACCCAGTGGGCGTACGGCCAGGCCGGCGTCGACATCAGCCGCACCACCTACACCCAGGCCAACGACGGCACCCGCATCGGCCGCAGCGAACTCCAGCCCGGCGACCTGGTCTTCTTCTACAGCGACCTGCACCACGTCGGCCTCTACGCGGGCAACGGCCAGGTCTTCCACGCCTCCAACCCCACCGGCGGCGTGCGCTACGAGGCCATGAGCAACATGCCCTTCCAGTTCGGCGTCCGCGTCGGCTGACCCGCCCCCGCCCGGGACGCGCCGCACACCGCCCATCCGGGCGAATTGCGCGGACCCGCCCTGACCGCGCGCCCCGCCCCTGACCTGTGTCAGAGGCGGGGCGCCGTCGTACGGGCCCTCCCGCGGTCGTTGGCCGGTGTGTCGTCGCGCGGTTACTGTCTGCCAGCGCGGAACCCGGTACACGGCCGTCCACGGGGGCGGACCCGGGCCCCGCAGCGGAAGGGAGCGGTGCCACGTGGGGTCCCATCGCAGGCCCGGGAGCGGCGGCCTCGACCGCAACGCCAAGGTCACCGTCCTCACCGCCGCCGCGGCCACCGCCGCCGTGGCCATGACGGGCACACCCGCCGGTGCCGCCCCCGGCCTCCCGCGGGAACCCGCCACGAGCTCCCGCGCCCAGGTCGACCGGCTCTTCGAGGAAGCCGAGCAGGCGACCGAGAAGTACAACCGGGCGGGCGAGAAGGCCGACGCCGTGCGCGCCGAGATCAGCCGCGCCCAGGACGCCGTCGCCCGCGCCCAGGACCGCGTCAACACCATGCGCGGGGTCCTCGGCACCTTCGCCGGGGCCCAGTACCGCTCCGGCGGCCTCGACCCCACCGTCGAGCTGATGCTCTCCGAGGACCCCGGCGCCTACCTCGACAAGGCCGCCGTCCTCGACCGGCTCAGCGGCCGCCAGGCCCGCCAGCTCGCCGAACTGCGCGAGGAACAGCGCCGGATCGGCCAGCAGCGCCAGGACGCCACCCGCAAGCTCGCCGAACTGGAGGCCCTGCGCACCGAGGTGGCCACCCAGAAGCGCGCCGTCACGGCGAAGCTCGCCGCCGCCCGCAGGCTCCTCGACGTCATGCCGTCCGAGGAGCGGGCCGACTTCGAGCGGGCCTCGCGCTCCGGCGGCCGTGCCGACGCCCTGCCGGACCTGCCCGGGGGCGGCGGCCGGGGCTCCGGCCGGGGCATGGCCGCCGTGATGGCCGCGCGGGCGGCGCTGGGCAAGCCATACGTATGGGGCTCCACCGGCCCCTCCGGCTTCGACTGCTCCGGGCTGATGGTGTGGTCGTACCGGCAGGCCGGGGTCTCCCTGCCGCGCACCTCGCAGGCGCAGCGGCACGCGGGCCGCCAGGTGCCGCTCTCGCAGGCCCAGCCCGGGGACCTGGTCACGTACCGCTCGGACGCCAGCCACGTCGGCATGTACGTCGGCAACGGCCAGGTGATCCACGCCCCCTACCCGGGGGCGCGGGTGCGCTACGACCCCGTCGGAATGATGCCGGTGTCCTCCGTCACCAGGCCCTGACCCCCGCGGTGCGTACGATCGGCGGGTGAACGCCGCCCGCCGTGCCCTCGTGCGCCTGCTCGCGCCGGCCCTGTGCCTGCTCGTGGCGGTGGCCGGGTGCGCGGCGCCCGCCCCGCCCGTCGACGCGCAGGTGCGGCGGGCCGTCGCCGACTGGGCGGCGGCCCCGCCCGCGCGGCTCGCCGGGATCCCGCTGGAGGGCTGGACCTACGAGGTCACCTCCGTCCGGCGCGAGGGCGCGCGGGCGCACGCGCACGCCGAGCTGCGCTACCGCCTCGCCGGCTACGACTCCGCCCCCACGGGGTCGGCCCGCGAGCTGCTGCTGGCCCGGAACGGGGGCGGCCCGACCTGGCGGGTCATCGCCGAATGGTCCGCCCAGGGGGCCCCGTCGCAGCTGTGGGACCAGCCGGAGCCCGTCGCCGTCGTACGGGGCGCCCACTCCCTGGTCCTCGGCGTCGGCCAGAGCCGGCAGACCCTGTCGGAGATCGCCGCCGAGGCCGACCGGGCCGTCCCGGCGGCCGGCGCCGCCTGGCCGGGACCGTGGGCGCGGCGGGTGGTGGTGCTGGTCCCCGCCACCCTGAACGCGATGGCCGAGCTGCTGGGCCGCCCGGCCGACACCTACCGGGGCCTGGGGGCCGTCACCACGGGAGCCACCGGCGGCGGCCCCGCCCCGGCCGACCGGGTGGTGGTCAACCCCGAGGGGTACGCGGAGCTCTCGCAGGCCGGCCGGCAGATCGTCCTCACCCACGAGACCACCCACGTCGCGACCCGCACCGCCACCACCGCCCGCACCCCGCAGTGGCTCTCCGAGGGCTTCGCGGACTGGGCGGCGTACCGGCAGAGCCCCCTCGGCCCGACGGAGGCCGCCCCCACCCTCGCGCGGGCCGTCCGCCTCGGCGACCTCCCGGCGGCCCTCCCGGCGGACGCCGCCTTCGCCTTCGGCGGCGACCGGGACGCCACGGCCCGCGCCTACGAGGGCGCCTGGCTCGCCTGCCGGCTCGTCGCCGCGCGCTGGGGTGACGCGGCCCTGGTCCGGCTCTACGAACTCGTCGGCCGCGAACCCCTGCCGGCCGCCCTGGACCAGGCCCTGGGCACGGACCTGCCCACCCTGACCGGGGCCTGGCAGCAGGCACTGCGCGAGGAGCTCGGCTAGCCGTCCGGTACGTTGGCGGGGATGCACAAGACGCTGATCGTGACCAACGACTTCCCGCCGCGCCCGGGCGGCATCCAGGCCTTCCTGCACAACATGGCCCTGCGGCTGGACCCGGACCGGGTCGTCGTCTACGCCTCCACCTGGAAGCACAGCGCCGAGGGCCGCGAGGCCACCGCCGCCTTCGACGCCGAGCAGCCGTTCACCGTGGTCCGCGACCGCACCACGATGCTGCTGCCGACGCCCCGCGTGACCCGGCGTGCGGTGTCCCTGCTGCGCGAACACGGCTGCGAGTCGGTGTGGTTCGGGGCCGCCGCCCCGCTGGGCCTGATGGGCCCGGCGCTGCGCCGGGCGGGCGCGCGGCGGCTGGTCGCCACCACCCACGGGCACGAGGCGGGCTGGGCGCAGCTGCCGGCCGCGCGGCAGCTGCTGCGGCGGATCGGCGAGGGCACGGACACCCTGACGTACCTGGGCGAGTACACGCGCTCGCGGATCGCCTCGGCGGTGACGGAACGGGCCGCGGCCCGGATGGTGCAACTCCCGCCGGGCGTCGACGAGAAGACCTTCCACCCCGGCTCGGGCGGCGCCGAGGTCCGGGCCCGGCTGGGGCTGACCGACCGCCCGGTGGTGGTGTGCGTCTCGCGCCTCGTCCCGCGCAAGGGGCAGGACACCCTGATCGAGGCGATGCCGGGGATCCTGGCGGAGGTCCCCGACGCGGTCCTGCTGATCGTGGGCGGCGGCCCGTACGAGGCGGACCTGCGGGCGCTGGCCGCGGCCACGGGGGTCGCGGACTCGGTGGTCTTCACGGGCGCCGTCCCGTGGTCGGAGCTGCCGGCCCACTACGGGGCCGGGGACGTCTTCGCGATGCCGTGCCGGACGCGGCGGGGCGGGCTGGACGTGGAGGGCCTCGGGATCGTCTACCTGGAGGCCTCGGCCACGGGGCTGCCGGTGGTCGCCGGGGACTCGGGCGGGGCGCCGGACGCGGTGCTCGACGGTGAGACCGGGTGGGTGGTCCGCGGCGGGGACCCCGCCGCGGCCGCGGACCGCATCGTCCCCCTCCTCAAGGACCCGGACCTCCGCGCCCGCATGGGCGCGGCCGGCCGCGCCTGGGTCGAGGAGAAGTGGCGCTGGGACCTCCTGGCGAACCGCCTCCGCGAGCTGCTGTAGCCCTCGGGGGTGCCGCTGAGGGACAGGGCTGACTGTTACTCAGATGCGTGGCACCCCTCCTTATGGCCGCTTCGGCGGAATCCGCTCATGATGCGCCCATGACCCCCGACCTGACGCGCCGTCAACTCGGCCTCGCCGCCCTCCGGACCGCCGCCGCCCTCGGCCTCACCCGTATCGGCCTCACCACCGCCACCGCGCAAGAGGCACCCCCCGCCGCCCGCTACGCCCCCGCCATCGTCGTCGGATCCGGCTACGGATCCGCCGTCGCCGCGCTCAGACTCGGGCGGGCCGGCGTCCGTACCGTCGTCCTGGAGATGGGGCGGCTGTGGGACACCCCCGGCCCCGACGGCAAGGTCTTCCCCTCCACCACCGCCCCCGACCAGCGGTCCATGTGGTTCCGCCACCGCACCGAGGCCCCCCTCGCCACCTTCCTCTGGCTGGACGTGGTCAACCGCGACATCAGCCCGTACCCCGGCGTCCTCGACCGCGTGAACTACGGCGACATGTCCGTCTACGTCGGCCGCGGCGTCGGCGGCGGGTCCCTCGTCAACGGCGGCATGGCGCCGACGCCCCGCCGTTCCTACTTCTCCGAGGTGCTGCCCCAGGTCGACGCCGAGGAGATGTACGCCACCTACTACCCGCGCGCCCGCGCCATGCTCGGCGTCAACACCGTCGACCCCGACTGGTTCGAGTCGACCGAGTGGTACCGCTTCGCCCGCGTCTCCCGCAAGCACGCCCAGAACACCGGCCTGAAGACCACCTTCGTGCCCAACGTCTACGACTTCGGGTACATGCAGCGCGAGGCGGCCGGCACCGCCACCAGATCAGCGCTCGCCGGCGAGGTCATCTACGGCAACAACCACGGCAAGAAGAGCGTCGACAAGACCTACCTCGCGGCCGCCCTCGGCACCGGCAACGTCACCATCGAGACCATGCAGCGCGTCATCGGCGTACGCCAGGACCCCGCCGGAGGGTACGTCCTCACCGTCCAGACCAGCGACGTCACCGGCAAGGTCACCCAGGTCCGCGAACTCGGCTGCGCGCAGCTCTTCCTGGGCGCCGGCAGCCTCGGCACCACCGAGATCCTGCTGCGGGCCCGCGAGACCGGCACCCTGCCCGCGCTCAGCGACCGCGTCGGACAGGGCTGGGGCACCAACGGCAACGTCATGACCGCCCGCGCCAACCACCTCTGGGACACGGTCGGCGCCAACCAGGCCACCATGCCCGCCCTGGGCATCGACGACTGGGACAACGCCGCCAACCCGGTCTTCGCGGAGATAGCCCCGCTCCCCATGGGCATCGAGCACTGGATCTCGATGTACCTGGCCATCACCAGGAACCCGGAGCGCGGCCACTTCACCTACGACGCCGCCACCGACTCGGCCCGGCTCCAGTGGACCCGGGACCAGAACACCCCGTCGGTGCAGGCGGCCAAGAACCTCTTCGACCGCATCAACCTGAGGAACTTCACGATGTACCGCTACGACCTGTTCGGCGACAACAAGGCCTTCGCCGACACCTTCACGTACCACCCGCTCGGCGGCTGCGTCCTCGGCGAGGCCACGGACGGCTACGGGCGGGTCAAGGGGTACCGGGGGCTCTACGTCCTCGACGGGTCGCTCGTCCCCGGCTCGCTCGGCGTGAACCCGTTCGTGACGATCACGGCCCTCGCCGAGCGGAACATGGAGCGGATCCTCGCCGAGGACCCGCGCTAGAGCGGGTACCGGCTCAGGAGCGGTACAGGGCCTCGATCTCGTCCGCGAAGTCCTTCGCCACCACATTGCGCTTGAGCTTCAGCGACGGCGTGATGTGGCCCGACTCCTCCGTGAACTGGGAGGGGAGGATGCGGAACTTCCGCACCGACTCCGCCTTGGAGACCGCCGCGTTGCCGTCGTCCACGGCCTTCTGGACGGCGGCCATCAGATCCGCGTCCTCGCGCAGGTCGGCCGCCGTCGAACCGGCCGGCTTGCCGTTCTCCGCGGCCCACCGGCCGAGGAACTCCTCGTCGATGGTGACCAGCGCCGCCACGAACGGCTTGCCGTCGCCGACCACCATGCACTCGGCGACCAGCGCGTGGGCCCGGATCCGGTCCTCGATCACGGCGGGGGCGACGTTCTTGCCGCCCGCCGTGACGATGAGCTCCTTCTTGCGGCCGGTGATCTTCAGGTAGCCGTCCTCGTCGAGGGTGCCGACGTCACCGGTGTGGAACCAGCCGTCGGACATCGCCTCGGCGGTGGCCGCCTCGTTCTTCCAGTACTCCTTGAAGACGTGCTCGCCGTGCACCAGCACCTCGCCGTCGTCGGCGATGCGCAGCACCGAGCCCGGGAGCGGCTGGCCGACCGTGCCGATCTTCTGCTTGTCCCAGGGCAGGAACGCCGTGGCCGCGCAGGTCTCCGTCAGGCCGTAGCCCTCCAGCACCGTGAAGCCGATGCCGCGGAAGAAGTGGCCGAGGCGCTCGCCCAGCGGGGCGCCGCCGGAGATCGCGTACTCGCCGCGGCCGCCGAGGACGGCGTGCAGCTTGCTGTAGACCAGCTTGGAGAAGATCTTGTGCTTGAGCTTCAGCCCGAAGGACGGGCCCGAGGGCAGGTCCAGCGCGCGGCTGTACGCGATCGCCGTCTCGGCGGCGGCGTCGAAGATCTTCCCCTTGCCGTCGGCCTGGGCCTTGGCGCGCGCCGAGTTGTAGACCTTCTCGAAGACGCGCGGCACGCCGAGGATCAGCGTCGGCCGGAACGACTGCAGCTCGTCGGTGAGGTTCTTGATGTCCGGTACGCAGCCCAGCCGGATCGGCGCCAGGACCGCCGCGACCTCCACCAGGCGGCCGAAGACGTGCGCGGCCGGGAGGAACAGCAGCACCGAGCACTCACCGGTGCGGAAGAGCGGCTTCAGCCGCTCCACGACGTTGCCGCACTCGGCGAAGAAGTTGCGGTGGGTCAGCACGCAGCCCTTGGGGCGGCCGGTGGTGCCCGAGGTGTAGACGATGGTGGCCGGGTCGTCGGCGTTCGCGAGGGAGCTGCGCGCGTCCACGTCGGCGTCCGGGACCTCGGCCCCGGCGGCCTTCAGCGCGCCGAAGGCGTCCTGCTCGATCTCCCAGACCTCGCGCAGGTCCGGCAGCCGGTCGCGCAGGGCGGCCACGTTCGCCTTGTGCCCCGGGCTCTCCACGATCGCCGCGACGGCGCCGGAGTCGCCGAGGATCCACTGGATCTGCTCGGGGGAGCTGGTCTCGTAGACCGGCACGGTGACCGCGCCGGCGGTCCAGATCGCGAAGTCGAACAGGACCCACTCGTAGCGGGTGCGGGAGATCAGCGCGACCCGGTCACCGGGCTGGATGCCCGCCGCGATCAGGCCCTTGGCGGCGGCCCGCACCTCGGCGAGGAACTCCGTCGCGGTCACGTCCTGCCACCGGCCGCCGACCTTGCGGCTCATGACGGCGGTGTCTGGGTGCTGGGCGGCGTTGCGGCGGATGAGATCCGTCAGGTTCCCGTCCGACGGGACCTCGTACAGGGCCGGAAGGCTGAACTCGCGCAAGACTGCTGCTCCTCTGGGCGCCATCGCCACCGTGTGGACCGACCGGACGTTACCCACCGGTAGTGGGTTCCCGATAGAGGGAACCGGCCAGATGTTCCGTGCGTCACATTCTGGACTTCGCCGTGCATCGCAAACGCCGCCACAGCGCTGCCGACAGTAGTCGACCGTGCTCAGGACTCGGAAGTAACCGCAGGTCCGGCCGCCTGCGAGCCCCGCTCTACCCGCCGGGCACGCCCACCCCTAGGGTGGCGGCATGGGTGCCAGCAAGAGGCGTACACGGGTCCACGTCGTCAGCGACGTCCACGGCAACACCGAAGCGCTCGCACGCGCCGGCGACGGCGCGGACGCCCTCGTCTGCCTCGGTGACCTGGTCCTCTTCCTGGACTACGCCGACCACTCGCGGGGGATCTTCCCGGACCTCTTCGGCGTCGAGAACGCCCACCGGATCGTCGAACTGCGCACGGCGCGCCGCTTCGCCGAAGCACGCGAATTCGGCCGCCGGCTGTGGGACGGGCTGGACAGGGAACGGATGATCGAGGAAGCGGTGCGCCGCCAGTACGCGCAGATGTTCGCCGCCTTCCCCAGCCCGACGTACGCCACGTACGGCAACGTCGACATGCCCGGCCTGTGGCACGAGTACGCCGGACCCGGCACCACCGTCCTCGACGGACAGCGGGTGGAGATCGGCGGCCGCGTCTTCGGCTTCGTCGGCGGCGGGCTGCCGTCGCCGATGCGGACCCCGTACGAGGTCGACGAGGACGAGTACGCCGCGAAGGTCGAGGCGCTCGGCGAGGTCGACGTGCTGTGCTCGCACATCCCGCCGGAGGTCCCGGAACTCTGCTACGACACGGTCGCCCGCCGCTTCGAACGCGGCAGCGCCGCCCTGCTGGCCGCCATCCGCCGCACCCGGCCGCGGTACGCCCTCTTCGGGCACGTGCACCAGCCGCTGGCGCGGCGGATGCGGATCGGGGCCACGGAGTGCGTGAACGTCGGACACTTCGCGGCGACGGGGAGGCCGTGGGCCCTGGAGTGGTGAGCGCGCGCGTGGGCCAGGGCCCCGGACCGGCGGGGCCCGTGCGCGCGATAGCCTTCACGCGGCGGCCGGAGGCCCCCGCACCCTTGCCGAATTCTCCCTGGAGGAGCGACCGCGATGGCGGAACACACCAGCTCTAGCATCACGATCGAGGCCGCACCGGCCGAGGTCATGGCCGTCATCGCCGACTTCGCCCGCTACCCCGAGTGGACCGGTGAGGTGAAGGAGGCCGAGGTGCTGTCCACCGACGCCGAGGGCCGCGCCGAGAAGGTACGGCTGCTGCTGGACGCGGGCGCGATCAAGGACGACCACACGTTGGCGTACAGCTGGAAGGGCCAGGACGAGGTCAGCTGGACCCTGGACAAGTCCCAGATGCTGCGGCAGCTGGACGGCTCCTACCGGCTCGCTCCGCTGGACGGCGGGCGACGGACCGAGGTCACCTACCAGCTGACCGTGGACGTCAAGATCCCGATGCTCGGCATGATCAAGCGCAAGGCCGAGAAGGTCATCATCGACCGCGCCCTGGCGGGCCTGAAGAAGCGCGTCGAAGCCCCGGCGTCCTGACGCGCCGGCGGGCTGGATTTCGCGCAGCGGAATTCCAGCCCGCGCGGCATGTGAGCGCACCGGGCGCGCAGCGCACGGTCTCCGGGTCCGGGGCGCAGCCCCTGGGGGCACCTCCCCGCGGTAGCCGGGGGAGGAACGGTGGAAGGGCGGGGAGGGACCGGCCCCGCGCAGCGGCACACCCACAGCCACCGGCGACGCCCCCGCCCGGCAGGGCGACGGCCGACCCCACGAAACCGGCGGCGGCCGCCCGGCGTAGCGTTCCGCCGAGGACGATCTACCACCCGGAGCCCCGCACCATGCCGCACACCCTGCTCATCACCGGCCCCGGAGGGTCAGGCCGCACCACCGTCGCCGCCGCCACCGCGCTCGCCGCGGCCCGCGCCGGCCGGCGCGTGCTCCTGCTGGGCACCGAAGACCCCTGGGCCGGCGCGGACGCCCCCGTCCCCGACCGGCTCCGTCTCGCCCGCATCGACTCCGGCGAGGAGTTCCGTACCGAACTCGCCGCCCTCCAGGAACGCGGCGCCTCCCTCCTCGGCATGCTCGGCGGCAGCCCCCTCGGCGCCGAGGAACTCACCGAACTCCCCGGCGCCGAACAGTTCGCCCTGCTCCGCGGCCTGCGCCGGGCCGCCGCCACCCCCGCCACCGACCTCGTCGTCGTGGACATGCCCCCGATCCACCAGGCCCTGACCACCCTCGCCCTCCCCGCCCAGCTGCGCCGCTACCTGGCCCGCCTGCTGCCCGCCGAGCGCCAGGCGGCCCGCGCCCTGCGCCCCGTACTGGCCCAGCTCGCCGGCGTCCCCATGCCCGCCCAGTGGCTCTACGAGACCGCCGCCCGCTGGGACGAGGAGCTCGCCGCCGTCCAGGCCGTCGTCGAGGCCCCCACCACCCGGGTCCGGCTCGTCGCCGAACCCGGACCCGCCGCCGACGCCGCCCTGCGCGCCGGCACGCTCGGCCTCGCCCTGTACGAACTGCCCGTGCAGGACCTGGTGGCCAACCGCCTCGTCCCGCAGGACTCCGCCGACCCCTGGCTGGCCGGGCTCGCCGCCCAGCAGCAGACGTACCTGGCGGAGTGGGAGCGGGAGACCCCGGTCGTCCCCCTCGCGCACCTCGGCCGGGACCCCGAGCGGCCCGACGCGCTCGCAGCCGCCCCCGGGCTCGCCCCGGACCCCGCCGCCCCCGCGCCCCGCCCCGGCTGGACCGTCGAGGACCGGCTCGCCGACGACGGGGTGCTGGTCTGGGCGGTACCCCTGCCCCGCGCCCGCAAGAGCGAGCTCGACCTGATCCGGCGCAGCGACGAGCTGCTGCTCGCGGTGGGCCCCTACCGCAGGACCGTTTCCCTCCCCTCCGCCCTGCGCCGCTGCACCGTCTCCGGCGCCGCCCTCACCGACGGGGTGCTCCGCGTCCGGTTCACCCCCGATCCGCAGCTGTGGCCCCGCTCGCGCTGAGACGCGTACACGGGCGCGTACCCCCGTTCGGGTACCGTCGGAAGTAGCCCCTACCGCAGCCGCCGCAGGAGAGTCCGCCATGAGCGAGGCCACCGACCGCCCCACCGAAGACGACGCCTGGGCGAAGGCCTGCGCCGAGGACCTCGCCGCCGAACGGGAGCGCCGCCGTGCCGAGCGCGAGCAGGGCGCGGGCACCGGCGCGGGAGCCGCCACCGGCACTGCCGCCGAGGAACTGTTCAAGCTCTTCGGCGCCGTCGCCGACAAGGTCTCCGCCCTCAACAACCCCGAGCTCGCCGCAGCCGCCCAGGACGCCGTACGCCAGTTCGTCAACCAGGCCAAGACCGCCGCCAAGCCCGTCATCGAGCGCAATCCGGAGGTCTTCGGCCACCTCGCGGCGGCCGGATCGGAGCTGCTCGCCGCCTACCGCTCCGCCGTGGAAAGGCATGAACGCCGCTGGACCCGGGACGAGCCCCCGGCCCCCCGCCGGCACACCGACGGCGACGAAGGGGGACCCGACGAGGGCCCGGCCCAGCGGATCGATCTCGACTGAGACTCCGTCGGCCTCGGGTACGGTTGGCCGTGGCGGGGCTTGACCGGAAACCGAGGGACTAATGGGACTCACCATCGGCGTCGACATCGGCGGCACGAAGATCGCGGCCGGCGTGGTCGACGAAGAGGGCACCATCCTTGAGACGTACAAGGTGCCCACCCCGCCGACCGCGGACGGCGTGACGGAGGCGATCTGCGCCGCCGTCTCCGAGGTCAGCAGCAACCACACCATCGACGCCGTCGGCATCGGCGCCGCCGGATACGTGGACGACAAGCGCGCGACCGTGCTCTTCGCGCCGAACATCAACTGGCGGCACGAGCCCCTCAAGGACAAGGTCGAGCAGCGCATCGGCCTGCCGGTCGTCGTCGAGAACGACGCGAACTGCGCCGCCTGGGGCGAGTACCGCTTCGGCGCCGGCCAGGGCCACGAGGACGTCATCTGCATCACCCTCGGCACGGGCCTGGGCGGCGGCATCATCATCGGCAACAAGCTGCGGCGCGGGCGCTTCGGCGTCGCCGCCGAATTCGGGCACATCCGCGTCGTCCCCGACGGCCTGCTGTGCGGCTGCGGCAGCCAGGGCTGCTGGGAGCAGTACGCCTCCGGCCGCGCGCTCGTCCGGTACGCGAAGCAGCGCGCCAACGCCACCCCCGAGAACGCGACGGTCCTGCTGGGGCTCGGCGACGGCACCCCCGAGGGCATCGAGGGCAAGCACATCAGCGCGGCCGCCCGGCAGGGCGACCCGGTGGCCATCGACTCCTTCCGCGAGCTGGCCCGCTGGGCGGGCGCGGGCCTGGCCGACCTGGCCTCCCTCTTCGACCCGTCGGCGTTCATCGTCGGCGGCGGGGTCTCCGACGAGGGCGACCTCGTCCTCGACCCGATCCGCAAGTCCTTCAAGCGCTGGCTGATCGGCGGCGCCTGGCGCCCGCACGCCCAGGTGCTGGCCGCGCAGCTCGGCAGCAAGGCCGGGCTGGTCGGCGCGGCGGACCTGGCCCGCCAGGGCTGACCCGCACTCGGGCACACCTGGAGCCGCCCGCCGCGCCCCCTGTGGGAGCGGCGGGCGGCTGCGTATCTTGCGGAGCATGGTGCCTGACACGTTGCCGATGCCGCTGCCCCTGCCCGACGCGGTGCCCGACGCACTGCCCAAGTCCGTGACGGAGCCGGACGGTTCCGCCGTGATCCGGGTCCTCAGCTACAACGTCCGTTCGCTGCGCGACGACGAGGAGGCGCTGGCCCGGGTGATCCGGGCCTGCGCGCCCGACCTGGTCTTCATCCAGGAGGCCCCGAGGTTCTTCCGCTGGCGCAAGCACGCGGCCCGGCTGGCCGCGAAGACCGACCTGGTGGTCCTGAGCGGGGGAGCGACGGCGGCCGGCCCGCTGCTGCTGTGCTCGCTACGGGCCTTCGTGGAGCGGACGGAGGACGTCCTGCTCCCGCTCACCCCCGGCCTGCACCGACGCGGCTTCGCGACGGCGGTGGTCCGCTTCGGGGCGGCCCGCGTGGGGGTGGTCAGCGCCCACCTGTCACTGGACGCCGCCGAGCGGGCGGCACAGGCCGGCCTCCTCCTGGAGCGGGTCGAGGGCCTGGACACCCCGCACGCGATCGCCGCGGCCGACGTCAACGAGCCCCCGGGCGGCCCCGCCTTCGGCCGCCTCGCGGGGGCCCTCCAGGACTGCTGGACGGTGGCCCCCTGGGGCGGCGGCCCCACCTTCCCGTCGGCCGCCCCGGACCGCCGCATCGACGCGGTGTTCGCCTCCCGGGGGGTGGAGGTCCTCGCCTGCGGAGTCCCGACGGGCCTCCCGGCCACCGACCTCCGCACGGCAACGGACCACCTCCCGGTCCTGGCGGCGGTGCGGCTGGCGGCGGGGGCGTAGGGGTTCCTCGCGGCGCGGGCCCGCCATCTCCCCCGCGAGGGGCCGGGGGCGGGCCGGTGTTCGCCCACCCGCCTCCCCGTCTGCGGGCCGGTGGGCCGGGGGCGGGGTCCCGACGGGGCGGCACTGGCCGGCCGGCCGGAAGCGGGGAGGGCGGTGCCTGGGCGCGGCGGTCTCAGAGACGGTCGGGGGGTTCCCGCCAGTCTCATCGTCCTTCCGCGTCGGGCCGGCCTGTCAAGGGCGCTCCCTTCGGTCGCGTCGCTGCGCGATCGCCTGCGGCGACCCTTGACAGACCGACCCGCCGCGAAATGCCGAAAACTGCCGGGAACCCCCCAAAGGAACGGGACGGACGACAGTCATGCAATCGGCTCCCTCAGCGATCAGGCGGGGTGGCCGGGCCCGCCCCGCCAGGCATCCGGGCCCCATCAGGCGCAGCCGGGGCCTCCGCCCGCGTCAGATCGCTACGCGCTTCTCCCGTCTCGGCGTCCGGCGGCCGGCCGGGGTTGCTACCTGCACCACATGCCAACCAGATCGGTATCGGGGGCCGGTGGGCGCGTCAGATCGCTACGCGCTCCTCAGATCTCAGCGTCTGGCGGCCGCCTTGGGCTGATGCCAGCAGCGAACGAGATCTCGTGGGAGGCCCACTCCCTTACATCTGCGAGGTGATTCGGCTGGAGCCCGCAGTGGGGGTCCGGTTGGACGAGGAGGGTGGGGTGGCCTCGGGCGGTCCGATCGGCGGCCCAGGCGTGGTCGAGGTCCGTGAAGTCGTCGTCGATCCAGGCGACCGCTGATCCGCCGAGCCACGGTTCGACATGGTCGCGCTTCCAGAGGTAGCCGTTGGGGTGGCTGGTGGTGATCCGGGGGCGGGGGAGGTCGAGGTACGGGAAGCCGGGCAGGCCGAGGAGCGGGCCGACGATGGTGGTGGCGTCCTTGCGCCAGCTCGTGCACCACACCGGACTGACGAGACCGCCGGCCAGGAAGCCGTTGAGCATCGGGCCGTGGGCGGGGTTGAGCCAGATGGCCACGGGGTCTTCGGGGTTGCGGCCCGTGGGGAGGACGGTGTGGCGGGCGTGGGTGGGTGGGGTGCTGCCGTCGGGCTTCGGGAAGGGGATGAGGACGCCGTCGATGTCCAGGAGGAGGTGCGGTAGGGGCATCGGTGCCTCCGGTGGCGGTCAGCGTTTGCGGGCGGTGATCAGGAGGGTGGTGGGCCACGGGTCCAGGCGCGGGTGGCGCAGATCGAGGGCGGCGGTGATGCGCAGGCCGGTGCGGGAGAGGTGGGCGGCCCAGCGGTGGGCGTCGTACTCCCAGCGGGCGATGGGGTGGCGGGTGCGGTCGGGCATGGTGACGTAGTCCTCGCGGGGGCGGTCGTCCGGCGAAGGATGTCTTCCGGCCCGGGCCGGGTGGGGGACCGAGAAGGCCAGGACGCCGCCGGGTGCCAGGCGGCGGGAGATCTCGGCGAGGAGGAGGCCCGGGGCGACCAGGCCTACGGCGCCGAAGACGGAGTAGATCCCGTCGAAGGTCCGGGTGGTGGCCTGGAGGTGGTGCAGGGCGTGGCCGGCCGAGAAGGTGGTGCCGGTGATGTGGCCGTAGTGGGAGCGTGCCCGGCGGACCTGGAGGCCGACCAAGTCGACGCCAGTCGTGGGGGCCTGGTGGTGGTGGGCGAGGTGGGCGACGTTGTGGCCCGGGCCGCAGCCCAGTTCCAGCAGACGCTTGCCGCGCAGGTCCCGGCCGAGGAGCTCCGCGCCGGGGCCCAGGCCCGGGCGGGTGGTCCACTCCATCCGTGCGGGAGGACTGAGGGCGTGCGTCGGGGCGCCGGCGAGGCGCTGCACGGCGTGGGCGTACCAGGGGGAGACCTGGGCGAGCACTAGACCTCCAGGAAGCGGACCACGTCGCCCAGGTGACGGCGGACGACGGGGATGTACGCGAAGTCCCTGGTCGGGTCGTTGATCCAGCGGATCGCCTGCTCCATGAACCACTCGACGGCCCACATGCGGTGCCAGCCCAGGGCCCATGCCTCGGCGGTCAGGCCGCCCCGGCTGGCGAGGGCGTCCTCGTGGCCGCCTGCGGTGACGTACTGCTCCAGGAAGACCCGGAGGCGGACGGGGTCCGGTGTGCCGGTGGTGCCGTGGTACGAGGCGAGGTCGATCAGGCCGGGGCCGGTGAAGGCGCGGGCGAAGTCGAGCAGGTGCCAGCCGTTCTCGCCGATGTGGAGGCTGGTGGGGTGGAACTCGGAGTGGACCCAGCCGAACGGGTCCAGTGTCGCTCCCCGGGCGCGGGGCCCGGCCGCGGCGGAGGTCTTTCGCAGTGCGGTTTCGATGTCGTCGCATTCCGTCCACCGACCGGCTTTGCGGAGGCGCTGGAGGTGGTCGAGGGCCCGGGTGGGGAGGGACACCAGACCGTTGCCGTCGAGGAAGGGCAGACCGTTGGCCGGACGGGCCCGGTGGAGCAGGACGGCGGCGGTGGCAGCGTCTACGTCGTCGGCCTCACGCACCGGAGTGCCGAGGTCGTCCATGAGCATCCCGAGCCAGTTGTCCTGCATGGCGGTGGCGTGGAGCTCGGGGACCGGCAGGCCGCGCTGGTGGGCGATTCGCAGGGACTGGGCCTCGCGGTCGAAGGGTTCCTTGGCGTACTTGAAGACGGAGGTGGTCCCGTCGGGGAAGGTGACGCGTTCGACTCCGGACATGCCCCAGACGCGGATTTCGGTGCGTTGGGGGACGGGCTTGTGAAGGAGGGTGCACAGGTCGCCGAGGAGGGCGGTGGTCAGGCTCTGGTCCATGGGGGGGGGTCTCCGGGGGACGGTCGGCTTCGGGGCGAGCGTGTCGTCCGCCCCGAAGCCGTACGGGGGGTTACTCGGGGGCGGTCACGCGGTGGGCGTAGACCTGCTCGATCCAGCCCGCCTTGAACGCGGCGAGGTCGTCTCGGAAGCTGGCCATCAAGGCGCCGTAGGGAGCGACGACGCCACCGGTCTGGTCCGGTACGGACTGGCAGCCGTGCACGAGGCGGCCGCCGAGGGCGGCGTGGGCCTTGATGGACTCGATGCGGCGGTGCTCGTTGAACCAGCCGCCGTGGTAGACCTCGTCGAGCATGCCGCCCATCTCGTCCTCCAGGTCGAAGACGACGGAGGTGGCGGCGGGGAAGAACCAGCACGGGCCGACGTTGGAGATGTGCCCGTCCAGCTCGACCTTGTTGAGCGCCATGAGCGTGGCGGCCTCGCGGAGCATCCGCAGGTGGTCGGCGGTGATCTGCGGCAGACCGAGGCCGGCGAGGTGCTCGTCGCGGAAGAGGTACGCGTACACCTCGTACGCCGTCGTCAGGACGCGGGCGGCATCCGACGTGGACGCGGCGTGGTTCTTGATGAAGTCGAGGGCCAGCTGCTCGACCGCACTCTCGGTCGTCTCGTCGACGTCCAGGAGCTGGGCCTTGACCAGCTCCCAGTCGGCGAGGAGCCAGCTGCTGGACTCGAAGCGGAAGAAGTACTCGGCCGGGTCGATGGTGATGCGTCGCCCCTCGACCTGGATACCGGGCAGCCGGCTCCAGCGCGGGTCGAAGGCGTCAGGCAGCTCGACCGTGATGGTCGTGGTGTCGATGATGGTCACCGTGTCTCCGTCTCTGATCGTCCGGGCCAGGGCATAGGAATGCCCGAGCCCGTTAGGGCGTACGGAACTTGGGGGCCGCCCGGCCCGAAAGTGGGGCGGCTGTCGATAAGTGAACCGTCCGCTACGCAGAGTGGGTACCGTGTGACCGGGCCCAAGCGGTATACGCGGTTTACAGCTCCGGGACGGAGGAACGTGCCAGCGCCGACCGACGCCAACTCCCGCCTGCGCGAGACGATCCACGAGGCCGGATGCACATATGAATCGCTCGCCCACGACGTCCGCCGCATTGCCGCCGAGAACGGTGAACTCCTCCAGACCAACAAGTCCGCGATCTCCCACTGGGCCAACGGCACCCGCGAGCCCTCAGGCCGGACCGGCCAGTACTTAGCCGAAGCCCTCTCCCGCCGCCTCGGCCGCATCGTCACCCCGACCGAGATCGGCCTTCAGCCCGGCGACGCCGAAGCCACCTCCAACGGCGACCCGGTCCTGACCGTCACCGATCTCGGCCGCGCGGACGTCGAACGCCGCCGTTTCCTCGCCATCGCCGCCTTCACCACGGCAGGCGTCGCCATGCCGCTGCTCCACGACCACGAGGCGACCTCCCGGATGCTCCGCGCCCGTACCGGCCGCTCCCTGGTCGGAACCGAGGACATCGACGTGGTACGCCAGATCACCGCGGCCTTCAGTGCCGCCGACGAGCGCCTGGGCGGCGGGCATGGTCTGACCACCGTCACCGCTTACCTGGCCGACACCGCCGCCCCGATGCTCCGCGGCCGCTTCCCCTCTGAGCCGTTACGCCAGGCCGCCTTCGGCGCCGTCGCCGAACTCGCCTACCTCGCCGGCTGGAAGCACCACGACCTGGGTCACGAAGGCGCTGCCCAGCGCTACTACCAGGTCGGCTACCAGCTCGCCTGCGAATCCGACCCCCACGGCCACGCCGCCTGGATGATGCGCGCCCTCGCCCACCAGGCCCTGAGCCTCAAACAGCCCCACCACTGCGTCGACCTCGTCGAAGGCGCCCTGCGCCGCGGCCTCGGCCATGTCGACGGCCAGACCGAAGCCCTTCTCCACATCACCCACGCCCGCGCCTACGCTGCCACCGACGCGAGCCCCTCGGCTGCACGCGCCCTCCTCGCCGCCGAAGACGCCCTGCTACGGGATGACGGCCCGCAGCCCAGTTACTCCCGCGTCAGCGGGCCGGCCGCCGGAACCGTAGCCAGCCATACCGCCCGTACCCTGACCGACCTCGCCGACCACGTCGGCACCGAACAGCAGCACCGCGACGCCCTCACCCGCTGGGACCCCGACAAGTACAAGCGCGTCCACGCCCTCACCCATGCCGACCTGGGCGACAGCCTCGCCGCCCAGGCCCGCGCCGACGAAGCGGTCTCCGCGTGGACCCAGGCCCTCGTCCTCATGGAGGGCATGACCTCCGACCGCACCCGCAAGGCGATCACTTCCATCCGTTCCACCCTCGCGGTCTATCAGCGCCGCCGCGTCCCCGGCGCCGCCGATCTCGCCCGCAGAGCCCGCGAGGCCCTCGCCTAACATGCCCAACAACCGTCCGACGAAGGGAACACCGTGGCCCAGCAGACCGACGACCGCTCCCAAGCCCTCAAGCCGGCGCTCGAATCGATGACCCTGCTGGTCGCGGCCGTCATCGTCCACGACAAGGCCACGAACCGCGTCGTCCTCCTCCAGCGGAGCGAAAACGCCAAGTTCGCCCAGGGCATGTGGGACCTCCCCGTCGGCAAGAGCGAACCGGGCGAACCCATCACAGAGACCGCAGTCCGCGAGCTTTACGAGGAGACGGGCCTCACCGTGAAGCCCGAGTCCCTCAAGGTCGCCCACATCATCCACGGCGCTTGGGGCGTCGAAGCCCCCAATGGCTTCCTCACAGTCGTCTTCGCCGCCCACGAATGGACCGGCGAACCCCAAAACCGCGAGCCCCGCAAGCATTCCCAGGTCCGTTGGGTCGACGCCGATGCCATCCCCGACGCTTTCGTGGACACCACGTCAAGCGCTCTTCGTCAGTACTTGAACGCCGGCCCGGAGGTCTCGCTGAACGGGTGGTGAAGCCGCAGACAGCTCGCAGGCGCTGAGACGAGGGGTATCAGCCCCAGACGGGCTGCGGACGCTGAGAAATGAGGAGCGCGTAGCGATCTGGCGCGGACCGGGGTGCTGATTGGCTGGACTGGGGGCCGGATGCCCGGTCTGCCGGGCCCCGACCGCCCGCCTCCTCGCTTCCGCCCGGCCAAGGCTCCGCCGAGCCGTCGGCCCCCCACCCGCGCCCCCTACACCACCGCCCCGCGCCCCGGGTCGTCGTCGCCGTCGTCCGTGTCGCCCGACATGCGGGCCACCAGGGTGGCGAAGCCGCCCAGGAAGCCGCCGATGCCCAGGGTGGTCAGCCACCAGGTCATGTCCCACTGGAGCAGTACCGCCAGCAGCAGGAGGACCGGTCCGCCGACCACCGCGAGCCAGGCGAACTTCGCCGTCGTGTCCGCTGGCGGGAGCTCCGGCTCCGGGGGGACGAAGTGGCCCTCGTCGGAGGCGCCGCCCGCCGGGTCGTCGTCCTTCGGCTCCGCCGGCGCGTGGTCGCGGGGGCCGAGGCCCACGCCCGGGGCGAAGACCACCGAGCTGCCCAGTGGGGCCGTCGGGGCCGCCGGGGCCGCCGGGGGCTCGGGCTGGACGTCCTCCTCGGGCAGCATCAGGTTCTCGATCGGCCGGAACGGCCGCGCACCCGGCGGGTCCGGCGGCTCCTGCCCGTACCCGGCGACGATCGCGGCCCACGCCGCTTCCTCGTCCAGCGGGGGAACACCCCCCGAGGACTCCTCGTGCTCAGCCACCGCTGGCCGCCCCCTCCCTGCCGACACTCTCCGCGAGCCGCCCGACGAACGCATAGCTGTCCGCGAAGATCCGCTCCGCGTCATGGTCCAACGTCGCGACGTGGTAACTCTGTTCCAGCAGGGTCTCGGTGACGTCCGTCGACGACACCCGCGCCAGGATCCGCTCCGAGTCCACCGGCGGCACCACGTGGTCCTGGGGGCTGTGCAGCAGCAGCAGCGGCTGCGTGACCTGAGGCAGCTCGGTGTCCACCAGCTGGAAGAACTTCCGCAGCGAGTGCGCGGCCTTCGTCGGGACCCGGTCGTAGCCGACCTCCGCCGCGCCCGGCTTCGCGATGTCGCTGGCGATCCCGGCCGTCGACCGGATGAAGTGCTTGGCCACCGGAAGGGCGACGGCGAGCGGGTCGTGCACCTTGTTGGCCGGGTTGACGAGCACGATGCCGCTGATCGCGTCCCCGTGCTTGGCGGCCAGCCGCAGCGTCAGCGCGCCGCCCATCGACAGCCCGAAGACGAAGACCTGCGAGCACCGGTCCAGCAGCTCCCGCAGCGCCCGGTCCACCTCGGCGTACCAGTCCTGCCAGCCGGTGAGCTGCATGTCCTGCCAGCGCGTGCCGTGCCCCGGCAGCAGCGGCAGCGAGACCGTCAGTCCGCGCTCGGCCAGGTACTCGGCCCAGGGGCGCAGCGACTGCGGGGAACCGGTGAAGCCGTGGCAGAGGAGCACGCCCACCTCTCCGCCCTCGTGGCGGAACGGCTCTGCTCCAGGGAGGACGGGCACCACAGTCTCCTTGTTGGTGAGGACGATGACGATGACGTATCGACTCGGCATGGGCCATGACGCGTGCGGGGTACGGGTACGTACGGTTGCGTCGCGCTGTGTGACTTCACGGTACGCGACCGGGGTGACACCGGCCAGGGTCGTCGGGGGCTCTCGGTGTAGCCACGGGATAAGGTCTGTTCGACAGACACAGGAAGGCTTTCGAGTTGATCTACGGCGCAATGAAGTTCTCCATCGGCGGATCCCTGAAGCTCGCCTTCAGGCCGTGGGTGGAGGGCCTCGAGAACATTCCCGCGGAGGGGCCGGCGATCCTCGCGAGCAACCACCTGTCCTTCTCCGACTCCTTCTTCCTGCCGGCCGTGCTGGACCGGAAGGTGACCTTCATCGCGAAGGCGGAGTACTTCACCTCCCCCGGGGTCAAGGGCAAGCTGACCGCGGCCTTCTTCAAGGGCGTCGGCCAGCTCCCCGTGGACCGCTCCGGCGCGCGCGGTGCGGGCGAGGCCGCCATCAAGAGCGGTATCGAGGTCATCGAGCGCGGGGAGCTGTTCGGTATCTACCCCGAGGGGACCCGTTCACCCGACGGCCGCCTCTACCGGGGCAAGCCCGGTGGCCTGGCCCGGGTGGCCCTGGCCACCGGCGCTCCCGTGATCCCGGTGGCGATGATCGACACCGAGAAGATCCAGCCGCCCGGCAAGGTGGTCCCGAAGCTGATGCGCCCGGGCATCCGGATCGGCAAGCCGCTGGACTTCAGCCGCTACCAGGGCATGGACGGGGACCGCTTCATCCTGCGCTCGGTGACCGACGAGGTCATGTACGAGATCATGAAGCTCTCCGGCCAGGAGTACGTCGACATCTACGCGACGGCCGCCAAGCGGCAGATCGCGGAGGCGGAGAAGGCCGCGAAGGACGCCGCCAAGGCGGCGGACAAGGTCGCGGACAAGGCCTCCGACAAGGACGGCAAGGGCGCGGAGTAGTTCCCGCGGGCGGCTGCTGCCGTCCGTGCGGCGGGGGTGGGGGAGATGGCGAAGCGCGAGCGCGTCGTACGGATGTCGGTCGAGCAGCCGCTGTGGCGGGCCCTGACCGCGTACCGGCTGCTGACCATGGTCTACGCGGTCCTGCTGTTCGCTTCGGCGTACAAGGACTTCGTCCGCCCCGGGGTCGCGGCCGGCTACCTGGCCGTCCTCGTGGTCTGGACGCTGGCCACCCACCGCCGGGTGGGCAGCGCGGCCGGCTGCACCAGGGGTTTCCTGGCCGCCGACCTCACCGTGGCCCTCGCCGGCATCGCCCTCACCCCGCTCGCCGACACCCATGCCCGCATCCAGGCGGGCGGCCCCACCCTCCCCAGCATCTGGACGGCCGGCTCGGTCCTGGCCTTCGCCCTCAAGGGCGGCTGGCGCTGGGCCGGGATCGCCTCGACGTTCGTGGCCGTCGCCAACATCGCCATCCACGGCGGCGACCCCACCCGGGACACCCTGCACAACGTGCTGCTGGTCTGGGTCGCCTCCATAGCCCTCGGCTACGTCGTCGAGGTCGCCCGGGCCAGTGAGGCGACCCTCGCCCGCGCCCTGGAGATCGAGGCCGCCACCCGCGAGCGCGAGCGCCTCGCCCGCGACATCCACGACGGGGTCCTCCAGGTCCTCGCCATGGTCCAGCGGCGGGGCACCGAGCTGGGCGGGGAGGCCGCGGAGCTCGGCCGGATGGCCGGGGAGCAGGAGGTGGCGCTGCGCACGCTGGTCTCCAGCGGGCTGGTCCGCCCCTCCCGGGTCTCGCGCGACGAGGCGCTGGGCGCGCTGGTGGACACGTACGAGGTGGAGGAGCCGGGCGCCGACGAGGGCGAGCTGGACCTGCGCTCGCTGCTGGCCCCGCACGCCGGCTCCCGGGTGAGCTTCGCCGAGCCGGGCTCCCCGGTGCCGCTGCCGGCGCCCGCCGCGCGGGAGCTGGCCGCGGCGGCCGGCGCCGCCCTGGACAACGTGCGCAAGCACGCCGGGGAGGGGGCGCGCGCCTGGATCCTGGTCGAGGACTGGGGCGACGAGGTGATCGTGACCGTACGGGACGACGGCCCGGGCATCCCGGCCGGCCGGCTCGACCAGGCGGAGGGCGAGGGACGGATGGGCGTGGCCCTGTCCATCCGGGGCCGGCTGCGCGACCTCGGCGGCAGCGCCGAGCTGGTGTCCGTCCCCGGACAGGGCACCGAAGTAGAACTGAAAGTACCGAGGGGGAGGACCCAGTGAACGACAACGGCAGCGGCAGCGACGGCGGCGAACTCCACACCATCAAGGTGATGGTCGTCGACGACCATCCGATGTGGCGGGACGCGGTGGCCCGCGACCTGGCCGCCGCGGGCTTCGACGTCGTCGCCACCGCCGGGGACGGCCCGGAGGCGGTGCGCCGCGCCCGCGCCGCCGCCCCGCGGGTGCTGGTCCTCGACCTCAACCTGCCCGGTATGCCCGGGGTCCAGGTCTGCAAGGAGCTGGTCGGCACCGATCCGGCGCTGCGGGTGCTGGTCCTGTCGGCCAGCGGGGAGCACGCGGACGTGCTGGAGGCGGTGAAGTCCGGGGCGACCGGCTACCTGATGAAGTCCGCCGGGGCCCAGGAGCTGATCGACGCGGTCCGCCGCACCGCCGTCGGCGACCCGGTGTTCACCCCGGGCCTGGCCGGGCTGGTCCTCGGCGAGTACCGGCGCCTGGCCACCGACCCGGCGCCGGCCGCCGCCGACGAGCCGAAGGCCCCGCAGCTGACCGACCGGGAGACGGAGGTGCTGCGGCTGGTGGCCAAGGGGCTGTCGTACAAGCAGATCGCCGAGCGGCTGGTCATCTCCCACCGCACGGTGCAGAACCACGTCCAGAACACCCTGGGCAAGCTCCAGCTGCACAACCGGGTGGAGCTCGTCCGGTACGCCATAGAACGCGGGCTCGACGACGCGTAAGACGACGCGTAAGGGGGACGCGCAAGGCCGCAGCGGTCGTACTTACTTCCCCTTACGAGTGAACACGCGTACGCAACGCCCCGTAATTCCACCGGAATTGGCCACTCCAGGCCCCTCGCTGTGACCTGGGTCACCACTAGCGTGACCGTCATGGCGAAGGGAGATTCCATGAAGGTCGGAGTGCTCACGGGCGGCGGCGACTGCCCCGGGCTCAACGCGGTGATCAGGGGCGTCGTCCGCAAGGGCGTCCAGGAGTACGGATACGGGTTCGTCGGCTTCAAGGACGGCTGGCGGGGTCCCGTCGAGGGGGACACCGTCCCGCTGGACATCCCCGCCGTCCGCGGGATCCTGCCCCGCGGCGGCACCATCCTCGGCTCCTCCCGCACCAACCCGTTCAAGACGGAGAACGGCGTCCGCGACATCAAGGACAACCTCGCCAAGACCGAGGTCGACGCGCTCATCGCGATCGGCGGCGAGGACACCCTGGGCGTGGCCGCCCGGCTGTACGAGGAGTACGGCGTCCCGTGCGTGGGCGTGCCCAAGACCATCGACAACGACCTGTCGGCCACCGACTACACCTTCGGCTTCGACACGGCCGTCGGCATCGCGACCGAGGCCATCGACCGGCTGCACACCACCGCCGAGTCCCACATGCGGGTGCTGGTCGTCGAGGTGATGGGCCGGCACGCCGGCTGGATCGCCCTGCACTCGGGCCTCGCGGGCGGGGCCAACGTCATCCTCATCCCCGAGCAGCGCTTCGACGTGGACCAGGTCTGCGCCTGGGTGACCTCCCGGTTCAAGGCGAGCTACGCCCCGATCGTGGTGGTCGCGGAGGGGGCCATGCCCAAGGACGGGGACCTGGTCCTCAAGGACGCCGTCTCCCGGGACTCCTTCGGGCACGTCCGGCTGTCGGGCGTGGGGGAGTGGCTGGCCAAGGAGATCGAGGCGCGGACCGGCAAGGAGGCCCGTACGACGGTCCTCGGGCACGTCCAGCGCGGCGGCACCCCGAGCGCCTTCGACCGCTGGCTGGCCACCCGCTTCGGGCTGCACGCGATCGACGCGGTGCGCGACGGGGACTTCGGGAAGATGGTCGCACTGAAGGGGACGGACATCGTCCGTGTCCCGATCGCCGAGGCCACGGCGAAGCTGAAGACGGTCGACCCGAAGCTGTACGAGGAGGCCGGGGTCTTCTTCGGCTGAGCCGCCGCTGAGCCGCCGCTGATCCCCGCTGATCCACCGCTGAGCCTCTGCATGGGGTCGGGTCACGGGCCATATCGTGGCGAAGCCGACGATATGGCCTGCCTGTGGCCCGACCCTGGGGAGCGAGCGTGGAGATCCTGGCCTTCGGAGTGACCGCCGACGAGCAGCCGCTCCTGGAGCGGGCCTTCGCGGGGGAGGGGCAGCACGAGGTCCGCTGCCTCGACGTCTTCCTCAGCGAGGACACCGCCCCGATCGCCGCCGGGTACGAGGTCGTCTCCTCCAGCGTCAACGCCGACCTGGGCGGACGGGTCCTGAACGTCCTGGCGTCGGGCGGGACGAAGCTGATCGCCCAGCGGTCCACCGGGTTCAACAACATCGACCTCGACGCGGCGCGGCGGCTGGGGCTGACCGTCAGCCGGGTCTCGTACTACTCCCCCTACTCGGTGGCCGAGTTCGCCTGGACCCTGGCGCTGGCCGTGAACCGGCGGATCGTCCGGGCCTCCAACCGCACCCGGGACTTCGACTTCCGCCTCAACGGGCTGATGGGCCGGGACATGCGGGGCCGCACGGCGGGGGTGCTGGGTACGGGCAAGATCGGGGAGGCGTTCACGCGGATCGCGCACGGATTCGGGATGCGGCTGCTGGGGTGGGACGTCGCGCCGAACCCGGCGTGCGTGGAGCTCGGCATGACGTACGTGGAGAAGGAGGAGCTGTTCGCCTCCGCGGACCTGATCAGCCTGCACGTGCCGCTGCTGGACGCGACCCATCACATCGTGGACGCGGGCGCGCTGGCGGTGATGAAGGACGACGCGATCCTGGTGAACTCCAGCCGGGGCGGGCTGATCGACACGGAGGCGCTGGTCGGGGAGCTGCGGGCGGGGCGGTTCACGGGGGTGGGGCTGGACGTGTACGAGGCGGAGGCGGGGGTGTTCTTCCTGGACAAGTCCCTGGAGGCGGTACCGGACGACACACTCGCGCGGCTGATCACGTTCCCGAACGTGGTGGTGACCTCGCACCAGGCGTACTACACGCACGATGCGGTGGGGCAGATCATCGAGGCGACGGTCCGCAACGTGGCGGATTACTTCGCGGGCCGCCGCTCCGAGAACACCCTGGTCCCGGGCCCGGCCTGAGGTCCCGCCTCAAACGCCGCGCGGGCTGCACACGGCCGCGCCGGCGTTTGGGGCGTGGGGTCCGGGGCGGCTGCTACCGCCGCCCCGCCGGGGTCAGGGAGCGGACCAGGTCGGACACCAGCTCCGCACCCCGCAGCGTGAGGACCGACTCCGGGTGGAACTGGACGCCCGCGAAGCCCCGCGCCGCGCAGCGGAGGGCGTGGACCTCCCCCGTGAGCGGGTCGCGGGAGACCTCCACCCCGTGCGCCGCCAGCTCCGCCTCCGCCTCCGCGTCACAGGCGGCGGTGTACGTGTTGTAGAAGCCGACCACCTCCGGCGTGCCGAAGAAGTCGACGCGGACCTGCGCCCCCTGCGCCGGCTCCGCCTTGCGGACGAGCGGGAGGCCGATCTCCGCGGCCAGCAGCTCGTGCCCCAGGCAGACCCCGAGCAGGCCGCCCCGGTGCGAGGCGAGCAGCTCCCGCGCCAGCCCGCGCAGCAGCCGCATCTTCGGGTCCGTTGCGTCGCTGGGGTCGCCCGGGCCCGGGCCCAGCACGATCGGCCCGTCCCAGGCCAGGGCCTCCTCCCGCAGCCCCGCCGCGTCGTAGCGGCGTACCGTCACCGACAGGCCGGCCGCCCGCAGCACGTGCGCCAGCATCGCCGTGAACGTGTCCTCCCCGTCCACCACCAGCGCGTGCCCGCTCACCGCCGGCACCCGCTCCTGCATCCGCAGCCAGAACGGCGCCAGGTCCGCCCGCCGCGAGGCGAGGGCCGCCTGCACCCGGGGATCGTCCGCCAGCCGGGCCGCCCCGTCGAAGGCGGGCCGGGGCGCGGCCTCCCGTACGCCCAGGGCCGCCAGGACCCCGGCGGCCTTGGCGTGGGTCTCGGCGACCTCGCCCAGCGGGTCGGAGTGGCGGACCAGGGTGGCCCCGACCGGGACCCGCAGCCGTCCGTCCGGGGCGATGTCGGCGGTGCGGATCAGGATCGGGGAGTCCAGCGTCTGCGCCCCGGCGGCGTCCAGGCCGAGCAGGGCCAGCGCGCCCGCGTAGTAGCCGCGGCCCCCGGTCTCGTACCGCTCGATCACCCGGCAGGCGTTCTGCACCGGCGAGCCCGTCACCGTCGCCGCGAACAGGGTCTCCCGCAGGACCTCCCGGACGTCCAGCGAGGAGCGCCCCCGCAGCTCGTACTCGGTGTGCGCGAGGTGGGCCATCTCCTTCAGCCGGGGGCCGACGACCGTCCCGCCCATGTCGCCGACGGTGCACATCATCTTCAGTTCCTCGTCGACCACCATCGACAGCTCCTCGGTCTCCTTGCGGTCGGCGAGGAAGGCGAGGAGGGAGTCCGCCGTGGGGCCCTCGGCGGGGTAGCGGTAGGTGCCGCTGATGGGGTTCATCACGACCGTGCCGCCCGTCATGCGGACGTGGACCTCGGGGCTGGCCCCGACCAGGGTGCGGTCCGGGGTGTGGACCACGTACGTCCAGTACGCGCCCCGCTCGCCCTCCAGCAGCCGCCGGAACAGGGCCAGGGCGTCGGCCCGGCCGAAGCCGTCGATCCGGCCCCCGTAGGTCCGCCGGATCACGAAGTTGGCGCCCTCGCCGCGGCCGATCTCGTCGCGGATCACCCGCTCGACGGTGGCCGCGTACTCCTCGTCGCCGACGTCGAAGCCACCCCCCTCGACCCGTACGCGGTGGTCCGGGAGCGCGGCCAGGGCCTCCGCGAGCGGGATCTCGTACGCCTCCTCGGCGGCCAGCACGCTCAGCGGGGTGCCGTCGTCGCGGACGTCGAACCCGCGCTCGCGGATTTGCCGGAAGGGGACCAGGGCGAGGGTGGGCAGCTCCCGGACGGGCAGGTCGGCGAGGAGGGAGGCCTCGTGGACCGGACCGAGGAGCACCTCGACGGTGTCGTGGTCCCGGCCGGGGGTGCGCCGGCGCAGCAGCGCGAAGGGCGGGGCGGTCTCGTCGAGGAGCCGGGAGAGGAGGAGGGCGGGCTGGGGCATGGGCATGGGCTGGGCGTCCTTCCGGTGGGGTGTCGGGAAGGAGGGGCGGCCGGCCCGTGCGCGTCGGCACATGCGGAAGGCCGCCCCTCGGGGCGGCCTTCGGTTCGCTCGTGTCAGTGGGTACGCGCGAGGGGTGGGCCGCCGGGAGCGGACCACCACCAGTTCTGGGTCAGGCTGGAATGCGCGTACATGGGGGGCACCCTAGCGGACGGCGGCGCCGTTCCGCTGCATCCCAATCCTTCCGCCATGTGAACCTTGCGTTCCGTTCATCTGCCGCCCGTGGGCCTTCGAACGACACCGTCTCATCAGGTGGGCGTCCGGCCGGACACGGCGAATGACGACGTAATGTGTACGAGGTGACCGTGAACGCTGAAAACCACGCCCTCGCCGCCAAGGCGACCTGGCGAGACCTTCCCGCGGCGCAGCAGCCTTCGTACCCCGATGCCGAGGCCCTGCGCGCTGTCGTCGCGGACCTCGAGTCGTATCCTCCGCTCGTCTTCGCGGGCGAGTGCGACCAGCTGCGCGCCCGTCTGGGAGCCGTCGCCAAGGGCGAGGCGTTCCTGCTGCAGGGCGGCGACTGCGCCGAGGCTTTCGACGCCGTCTCCGCCGACCACATCCGCGCCAAGCTGAAGACCCTGCTCCAGATGAGCGCCGTCCTGACGTACGCGGCCTCCGTGCCCGTCGTGAAGGTCGGCCGCATCGCGGGCCAGTACTCCAAGCCGCGCTCCAAGGACACCGAGACCCGCGACGGCGTGACCCTGCCGACCTACCGCGGTGACTCCGTCAACGGCTTCGCCTTCACCGAAGAGGCCCGCGTCCCGGACCCCGAGCGGCTCAAGCGCATGTACCACGCGTCGGCCTCCACGCTGAACCTGGTCCGCGCCTTCACCACCGGCGGTTACGCCGACCTGCGCCAGGTGCACGCCTGGAACCAGGACTTCGTGAAGTCCTCCCCGTCCGGGCAGCGCTACGAGCAGCTCGCGCGGGAGATCGACAACGCGCTGAACTTCATGAAGGCCTGTGGCACCGACCCGGCCGAGTTCAAGGCGGTGGAGTTCTACTCCTCCCACGAGGCGCTGCTCCTCGACTACGAGGGCGCCCTCACCCGTACGGACTCCCGCACCGGCAAGCTGTACGACACCTCCGGCCACATGGTCTGGATCGGTGAGCGCACCCGCCAGCTGGACCACGCGCACATCGAGTTCTGCTCGCAGATCGCCAACCCGATCGGCATCAAGCTCGGCCCGACCACCACCGTGGACGAGGCGCTGACGTACATCGACCGCCTGGACCCCGAGCGCGAGCCGGGCCGGCTGACCTTCGTCGTCCGCATGGGCGCCGACAAGGTCCGCGACAAGCTCCCCGAGCTGGTCGAGAAGGTCACGGCCTCGGGCGCCACGGTCGCCTGGGTCACCGACCCGATGCACGGCAACACCTTCGAGGCGGCCTCCGGCCACAAGACGCGCCGTTTCGACGACGTCCTGGACGAGGTCAAGGGCTTCTTCGAGGTCCACAAGGCGCTGGGCACCCACCCGGGCGGCATCCACGTCGAGCTCACCGGTGACGACGTCACCGAGTGCGTGGGCGGCGGCGACGAGATCTTCGTCGACGACCTGCACCAGCGCTACGAGACGGCCTGCGACCCGCGTCTCAACCGCAGCCAGTCCCTGGACCTGGCGTTCCTGGTGGCGGAGATGTACCGCGACCAGTGATGAGCTCTGAGTGAGGACGGGGCGCGGATCGATGTGATCCGCGCCCCATCCTCGTCTCCGGGCCTTTTAGGCAACCCTAACTTTGGGTACGGTTAGGTAAGCCTCACCGCACAGGGGATGGCTGTAGGACCATTCCGCTGAGGAGGTGAACCGCGTGTACGTCTGCTCTTGCTTCGGGATCACCGACAAGCAGGTCAAGGAACACGCGGCCGCCGGGGCCTGTACCCCCCGCCAGATCGCCTCGGCCACCAAGGCCGGCACCGACTGCGGCTCCTGCGTGCGGACCATCCAGGGTCTCCTGGGCCGCGGCGCGTGCCCCCGCCGGGAGCTGCTGGAGAAGGGCAACAAGGCGGCCGTCCTCGCCGCCGACCCGCAGCCCGTACTCGCGGACGCGGCCTAGCCCCCGGCTCCGGTCTCCGGCCCTCGGATCCTCGGGCCCCCGGGTCTCAGCTCTCCGGCTGCTCGATCAGCTGCGCGATGTAGAGCGGCTCGCCGATGCTCTCGATCAGTTCCAGCTGGGTGTCGAGGTAGTCGATGTGGTGCTCCTCGTCCTCCAGGATCTCCTCGAAGAGCCGCGCGGAGGTGACGTCGCCCTTGCCGCGCATGACCTCGATGCCCCGCTTGAGGCGGTCGATCGCCTCCACCTCGACCTGCCGGTCGGCCTGGAACATCTCCGTCAGGGTCTGGCCGACCCGTACGTGGAAGAGGCGCTGGTAGTTCGGGAGCCCGTCGAGCATCAGGATGCGCTCGGTGAGCTTGTCCGCGTGCTTCATCTCGTCGATGGACTCGGCACGGGTGTAGTTGGCGAGCTTCGTCCACCCCTTGTTGTCCTGGATGCGGTAGTGCAGCCAGTACTGGTTGATGGCGGTCAGCTCGCCGGTCAGCTGCTCGTTCAGAAACTCAAGGACCTCGGGGTCGCCCTGCATCGCAGAGGCTCCTTCCAGGCAATGTCAGCTAGGTGACTGGGCAGTGCGCGCATCTTTGCACCGCCGTCGGGGGTCGTCCAGTAAGTGCCTCCTTAGTGGGAGTTGCCGTGACTTGCCCGTTTCGGCTCGTACCTGGTCGTGACCACCCCGCCACGTCTGTCACCATGGAGGCATGGGTCAGCCGGAAAGCCGGGAATCTCCGGGAGCAGAGCAGGTTGAGCTCCCTCCGGGGCAGCGGTTGCAGAGGGGCTGGCCCGTCACCCACTACGGTCCCGTGCCCAAGTTCAAGCCGGACCGCTGGGAGTTCCGCGTCTTCGGCGCGACGGCCGACGGTGAGAAGCACTGCTGGAACCACGAGGAGTTCGCGGCGCTGCCGTTCAACTCGGTGGTGGCCGACCTGCACTGCGTCACCAAGTTCAGCATGCTGGGTGCCGAATGGGGCGGGGTGCTCGCCCGTGACATCCTGGCCCTGGCCCCGCCGGCCCCGCAGGTCACGCACGTGATGGTGTGGGCGGAGTACGGCTTCAGCTCCAACATGAGACTGGCCGACTTCGCCTCCGAGCGGACCGTCTTCGCCACCCATATGGGTGGCGAACCGCTGACGGCCGAACACGGCTTCCCGCTGCGCCTGGTGGTCCCGCACCTGTACGCCTGGAAGGGTCCCAAGTGGGTCCGGGGCATCGAGTACATGACCGCCGACCGCCGGGGCTTCTGGGAGGAGCGCGGCTACCACAACATCGGCGACCCCTGGCGCGAGCAGCGTTACTCGTACCAGGAGGAGCCGGGCGACGGTCCGGAGCTGTGACCGCTCCTAGTGGTGGTACTGGTGGACGACGGCGTGGCCCTTGCCGCGGCCGATCATCCACTTGTTGACCGGGGTCGTCACCACGAAGGCGAGCGCGAGCGAGATCGCGAGGGCGATCCAGAACAGCGCCTCCGACAGGTGGGCGTCCATGGCGCCCGGCCAGAGGGCGATGACGCCGTTGTCGATCAGCTCCATGACGGCGATCGACAGGGTGTCCGCGGCCAGCGCCACCCGGACGGCCGAACGGAAGTCCACGCCGGCGGCGAGGATCCCGCGCAGGGTGAGGGCGTAGCCGAAGAAGAACGCCAGGACGATCGCCAGGACCATCGTGGGGAGGTTCCCCCAGCCCAGGGCGGTGCCGACGATCATGCCGAGGACCTCGCCGATGGCGCATCCGGTGAGGCAGTGCAGGGTGGCCTTGGCCGCCATTCCCCAGCCGACGGGGCCGGCGCCGTGGCTGTGGTGGCCCTCGTGTCCCTGGTGGCCTTCGTGTCCGTGGGGACCCTCGTGCCCGTGATGTTCGTGGTGTTCGTGGTGCGCGTGTGCCTGCTCCATGACAACCCCTTGAAGGTCTGGCGGAACGCCGGGTGACGGTCCCGCCGACTGGTGGAACCGTATACCCCCCGGGGGTATTCCTTCAAGGATGTGGGGAACCGTCAGTGCAGCTCGCGCAGCTCCTTCAGCAGGGCCACGTCCGCCGCGTGACCCTCCTTGCCGCCCGGCGTCTCGATGATCAGCGGTACGCCGTCCATCTCGGGGTGGGAGAACAGCTCCGCGAAGGCGTCCCGGCCGATGTGGCCCTGCCCGATGTTGGCGTGCCGGTCCTTGTGGGCGCCGACGCCCTCCTTGGAGTCGTTGGCGTGGATCAGCTTGAGCCGGCCCGCGCCGACCGTGTCCACCAGCAGGTCCAGCGTCTGCTTGGTGCCGCCGGGCTCGGCCAGATCGTGGCCGGCCGCGAAGATGTGGCAGGTGTCCAGGCAGATGCCGAGCTTCTCGTGGTGGTCGAGGGCCTCGAAGTACGGGCCGAAGTCCCAGGTCCGTGAGCAGAGCGAGGAGCCCTGGCCGGCCGTGGACTCCAGCAGCAGGAACGGGTCGTCCTCGTGCGTCAGCTCGTCCAGCAGCGGCAGCATGTGCTCCCTGACCTGCGCGTACGCCTCCTCGCGCGGCCGGCCCCCGGTCGCCGAGCCGGTGTGCACGACGACCCCGAGCGCGCCGATCTCCCGGCCCCGGCGCAGCGAGTGGCGCAGGGAGTCCACCGACTTCTCCACCGTCGCCCCGGTGTGGGAGCCGAAGTTGATCAGGTACGGGGCGTGCACGTACACCGGGAGGGACTCCTCGGCGCACTGCGCGCGGAACAGCTCGTCCTGGGCCGGGTTCCCGGTCGGGGTGGCCCAGCCGCGCGGGTTGGCCACGAAGACCTGGACGGCCTCGGCACCCATCTCACGGGCGTAGGTCAGACCCACCGAGGCGAGCCCGCCGGCGACGGGCACGTGCCCGCCCACGGGATTGCGAAGCAACGGTGCTCAGAGCCCCTTGGTCTTGATGGTGATCGTGCTGCCCTCGGGGACGCTCTGGCCGGCGGGCACCGACTGGGTGTCCACCGTGCTGCTGAAGGACAGGAAGGGGCGCTCCACCTTCACCTTGAAGCCGAGGGCCTCCAGCGTCTTGCGGGCCACGTCCACGTCCTGTCCGGCCACGTTCGGTACCTGGACCGGGCGGGGGCCCTTGGAGAGGGTCAGCGTGACCGTGTCCCCGGCGGCCGCCTGGGCGCCGGCGCCGACCGACTGGGCCGCGACCGTACCGGCGGGCGCGGGGGAGTTGACCTGGTCCGGGGCGGTCGCGGCCTTCAGGCCGACGGCCTCCAGCGCGGCCCGTGCCTGCTCGGCGGGCTGGCCGGTGACGTTCGGTACCTGGACCGGGCGGCCCTTGCTGACCTGGAGGGCGACGGCGGTGTCGGGTGCCCGCTTCTGGCCGCCGGCCGGGTCGGTGCCGATCACCGAGCCCTGCGCCACGTCCTGGCTGAAGGCCTGGGTGACGATGCCGGGGGCCAGCCCGGCCTTGGTCAGCTCGGCCTTGGCCTCCTCCAGCGGGCGGCCCTTGAGGTCGGGCACGCTGACCAGCTCGGGGCCGCGGGAGACGGTGAGGGTCACCGCGCCGTTGCCGCGGATCTTCTTGCCGCCGACGGGGTCGGAGTTCATGACCGTGCCGCGGTCGAAGGCCTCGCTGAACTTCCGGTCGACCTTCTTGACGCCGAGGCCGGCGGCGGAGAGCTCCGCCCGGGCCTGCTCCTCCGTCTTGCCGAGGAGGTTGGGGACCTTGGTGAACTGCCCGGAGTTGATGTACCAGACGCCGGCGCCCAGGCCGAGGGCGAGCAGGATCCCGGCGATGACGAGGATCATGCCGCGGCGCTGCCGGCGGGGTGCGGGGGGCGGGGGTGTGTGCGGGCGTTCCAGACGGGAGGTGTGGTGCACCTCGTGCACCGGCTGCTCCTGCGCCTGCCCCGCCAGCGGGCGCGGGATCACGCTGGTGCGGTCCTCGGCGACGGAGCGCTCGGCGGCCCGCGCCTGCGGCGGTACGGCGTCCAGCTCGGCCTCACCGATCCGCGCCCGGGCCTCGCGGGCCAGGCCCAGCAGGGCGGCGGCGTCGGAGGGGCGCAGCTCGGGGGCGCGGGCGGTGGCGTGGGCGACGAGCTCGTCGAGGGCGGCGGGGAGCCCGGGGACGGCGGCCGACGGGGGCGGGACGTCCTCGTTGAGGTGCTGGAAGAGCACCTGGGCGGGGCTTCCGCCGGTGTGCGGCTTGGAGCCGGTGAGCATCTCGTACAGCACGACGCCGCAGGCGTAGACGTCCACGCGGGTGTCGTAGATCCCGTCCTCGATCTGCTCGGGGGCGAGGTAGGAGACGGTGCCGAGGATCGAGCCGGTGGTGTGGGTGGCGGCGTCCACGGAGCGGACCAGGCCGAAGTCGGCGACCTTGACGCGGCCGTCGTCGCCGATCAGGACGTTCTCGGGCTTGATGTCCCGGTGGACGAAGCCGGCGCGGTGCGCGGTGCCGAGGGCGGCGAGGACGGGTTCGAGGATGTCGAGCGCCGCCCGCGGCTGGAGCGCGCCGCGCTCGCGCAGGACGTCGCGCAGGGTGCAGCCGGAGACGTACTCCATGGCGAGGTACGTGTACGGCCCGTCGGTGCCCTGGTCGAAGACGGCGACCACATTGGGGTGCGCGAGGCGGGCCACGGACTTCGCCTCACGGATGAACCGGTCGACGAAGGCGGCGTCGGCGGCCAGGTCCGGATGCATGATCTTGAGCGCGAGGACCCGGTCGAGGCGGGTGTCGAGGGCCCGGTAGACCGTCGCCATGCCGCCTGCGGCGATGCGGGCGTCGACGCGGTAGCGGCCGTCGAGCAGGCGTCCGACGAGGGGGTCTTCCAGGGTCGTATCCACCCGGCGATTCTACGAGGGGCTGCGCCGGCGCCGGCCGGGGTGTCCACGTCTTGCAGCGCAGCCGTGACACGGGGCCCGGCATCGCCCCCGCGAGGGGCCGGGGGCCGGGCGGTGGCTGCCCACCCGCCTCACGGCGGGCTCCCCGCCCCTCCCCGACCCCGGTCAGCCGTTCCCGTCCGCCCCCGGGCCACCGCCGAACCCCCGACCCCGCCTCGCCGTCGGGGAAGCCGGGCGACCCCTCAGAACGCCGGCCGCTCCGGGTCCAAGGCGGCGCGGCCGTCCGCCGGGGAGGAGGCGTGGGCGAAGCGGCGTTGGGGGATGCGGCCCGCGCGGTGGGCCAGGCGGCCCGCCGAGACGGCGTCGCGCATGGCCGCCGCCATGAGGACCGGCTCCTGTGCGCGGGTCACCGCGGAGGCCAGCATGACCCCCGCGCACCCCAGCTCCATCGCGAGCGCGGCGTCCGACGCCGTCCCCGCCCCCGCGTCGAGGATCACCGGCACCCCGGCCCGCTCCACGATCAGCTCGAAGTTGTGCGGGTTGCGGATGCCCATCCCGGAGCCGATCGGCGAGCCCAGCGGCATGATCGCCGCACAGCCCACGTCCTCCAGCTTCCGGGCGAGGACCGGGTCGTCGTTGGTGTAGGGGAGGACCGTGAAGCCCTCGTCGACCAGCACCTCCGCCGCGTCCAGCAGCTCGACGCCGTCCGGCAGCAGCGTCCGCTCGTCCGCGACCACCTCCAGCTTGATCCAGTCCGTGCCCAGCGCCTCCCGTGCCAGCCGGGCCGTCAGTACGGCCTCGCCGGCCGTGAAGCAGCCCGCGGTGTTCGGCAGGACCGCGATGCCGAGCTTGGACAGGACCGACAGGACCGAGCCCTGCACCGTCGGGTCCAGGCGGCGCATCGCGACCGTGGTCAGTTCGGTGCCGGAGGCGATCAGGGCGCGTTCCAGGACGTCCAGGCTCGGGGCCCCGCCCGTGCCCATGATCAGGCGGGAGGAGAAGGTCCGGCCGCCCAGGGTGAACAGATCGTCGGCCATCGCGCTCAGCCTCCCTGGACCGCGGTGAGGATCTCCACCCGGTCGCCGTCGCCGACCGCGGTGTACGGCCACTGCCCGCGCGGGACGACCGTCTCGTTGAGGGCGGCGGCCACGCCGGAGGCGGCGGCGGTCAGGGTGGCGACCACGGCGTCGAGGGTGGTGCCGGCCGCGACCTCGCGCGGCTCGCCGTTGACGGAGATGGTCATGCGAGGGACTCCTGACGCGTGGAGGAGAAGCGGCGGGGGGTGAAGGGGCGGGCGATCTCCGGCACGGTGCCGGTGGTCAGCAGCTCCGCCATGACGTCGCCGGTGAGCGGGGTCAGCAGGACCCCGTTGCGGTAGTGGCCGGTGGCCAGGTGCAGGCCGGGCAGGTCGGTCGGGCCGAGGAGCGGCGCGTTGTCGGGGGAGCACGGGCGCAGCCCCGCCCGGGTCTCGACGAGCGGGAGCTCGGTGATGCCGGGGACCAGCTCGTGGGCGTCGCGCAGCAGCTCGTAGACCCCGCCGGCGGTGACGGTGGTGTCCCAGCCGAGCTCCTCGCTGGTGGCGCCGAGGACGAGCTCGCCGTTCTCGCGCGGCACCAGGTAGACGTGGCTGCCGCGCACCACGGCCCGTACCGTCCGCGACAGGAACGGCGCGTAGGCGGGCGGTACGGCGAGCCGCAGCACCTGCCCCTTCACCGGCCGTACGGGCGGCAGGACGTGTGCCGGTACGCCCTCCAGCCGGCCGCTGAGCGAGCCCGCGGCGAGGACCACCTGGTCGGCGCGCAGCTCCGTGCCGCCGTCGAGCAGTGCGCCCGAGGCCCGGTCGGCGGTGACGAGCAGCCGGCGGGCGCTCGCCCGGTGGATGGCCACGCCGGCCCGCTCGCAGGCGGCCAGCAGCGCGGCCGCGAGGCGGCGCGGGTCCACCTGGTGGTCCCCGTCGACGCGCAGCCCGCCGCGCACCCCCGGGGCGAGCATGGGTTCCAGGCGGCGGCACTCGCGGCCGGTGAGCCACTCGGACTCCAGGCCGCAGCGGCGCTGGAGGGCGTGGAGTTCCCGCAGGTGGAGGCGGTCGTCGGCGTCGAGGGCGACGGCCAGGGTGCCGCAGGCGCGGTAGCCGAGGTCCATACCCCCGCTGGCCTCGGTGAGCTCGGCGGCGAACTCCGGGTAGCGGGCGGCGGAGGCCACGTTGAGCCCCAGCAGGGTTTCCTCGCCGTAGTGCAGCTCGGTGACGGCGGCGAGCATGCCGGCCGCGACCCGGGCGGCGCCGCCGCCGGGGTCCGGATCGGCGAGCGCGGTGCGCAGCCCGCGCCGGGCCGCCCGCCAGGCGGTGACCAGGCCGATGATCCCGCCACCGATGACGAGGACGTCGTGGCCCCGGTGGTCGGATCCCTTGTCGGATGCGTGCATGGGCGTCCAGCCCCTCCCTTCGCCGGCATGACCCGGATCAGGTTCGTACGGTCGGAGGCCGGCCAGCCTCCCTCTCAGCCCGGTGCGCCCGGACTCCCGCGATAGGTACGGTGGCCAGCGTAACCCCGGGGAGGGTGCCGGGTAAGGCTGCCTCCCTGCGTCACCCCGACCCGCCTTTCCTGACGGGTCGTCAGCTGGCTAGGCTGGCCGCGTGAGTGAGCAGACGGAACAGACGAAGCCCGGTGTCGTGATCGTCGGCGCCGGAATGGCCGGGGTGCAGACCGCGGTGGCCCTGCGGGAACAGGGCTGGACCGGCCCCGTGACCCTGCTGGGCGCCGAACCCCACCAGCCCTACGACCGCCCCCCGCTGTCCAAGGCGGTGCTGCTCGGCAAGGCCGAGGACTCGGCCTTCGACGTGGACTTCGAGGGCCTGCGCATCACCCTGCGCCTGGGCACCGAGGTCACCGGGCTGCGCGCCGCCGACCGCGAGCTGGACACCGAAGCCGGCCCGGTCCCCTACGAGGTCCTCGTCCTGGCCACCGGGGCGACCCCGCTGACCCTGCCCGGCACCGGGGGCGTCCCCGGCGTCCACCTGCTGCGCACCCTCGACGACGCCGCCCGGCTGCGCCCGGTGCTGGCCGCCGCCCCCGAGATCGTCGTCGTCGGGGCCGGCTGGATCGGCGCCGAGTTCGCCACCGCCGCCCGCGAGGCCGGCTGCGCCGTCACCGTCGTCGAGGCGGCCGACCGGGTCCTCGCCGGGGCCCTGCCCGCGGAGGTCGCCGCCCCCATGGCCCGCTGGTACGCCGGAGCCGGGGCCACCCTGCTCACCGGTGCGAAGGTCGCCGGGATCGAGGAGGGCCGGGTGCTCCTCGCCGACGGCCGCGAGCTGCCCGCCGGGGCCGTCGTCGTCGGCATCGGCGCCCGCCCCGCCACCGACTGGCTCGACGGCAGCGGGATCGAGCGCGGCCCCGACGGCTCCGTCACCGCCGACGCCCACCTGCGCACCTCCCTGCCCGGGGTGTACGCCGTCGGCGACTGCTCCTCCTTCCCGTCCGCCCGCTACGGGGCCCGGCTGCTGGTCCACCACTGGGACAACGCCCTCCAGGGCCCCCGCGTGGTCGCGGCGAACATCGTCGCGGGCGAGGCCGTCCAGGCCTACGACCCCGTGCCGTACTTCTGGTCCGAGCAGTTCGGCCGCTTCGTCCAGTACGCGGGCCACCACGGCGGCGCCGACACCCTGCTGTGGCGCGGCGACCCCGACGGCGACGCCTGGTCGGTGTGCTGGCTGCGCGCGGGCGCCCTCGTCGCCGTCCTGGCCGTCGGCCGGCCCCGGGACCTGGCCCAGGGGCGCAAGCTGATCGAGTCGGGCGTCCCCGTCGACCCGGCCAAGGCCGCCGACGAGACCGTGCCGCTGAAGTCCGCCACCCTCTGACCGCCCCTCCGGCAGGGGCCCGTACCCGGACGCGGGCCCCGATCCGGGCGGATCCGCGTCTACGCGGACGGACTCGGACGGACGGGGCCAGGTACCGGCCGCCCCGCGGAGGTGGCAGGCTTGTGTCCGTGACCGAGATTGACGCAAAGATCGATGCCCTCGTCCCCTCCTGGCTGTACCTCCCCGACATCGCGGAGATGCTCGACATCGAGGTGACCCGGGTCCGCCAGATGGTCAAGGAAGGGCAGCTGATCGCCGTACGCCGGGGCGAGAACCGCGCCCTGCAGGTTCCGGCCCAGTTCATCGACGGCGACAAGGTCGTCAAGGGACTCGTCGGCCTGCTGACGGTGCTGCGCGACGACCGCTTCTCCGACGAGGAGATGCTGGAGTGGCTCTTCACCGAGGACCCCTCCCTGCCCGGAACCCCCGTGCAGGCGCTGCGCGAGAACCGCGGCACGGAGGTGAAGCGCCGCGCCCAGGCGCTCGCCCTCTGAGCGGCTGAACCACGGAAGCGGGCGGGCCGGGTAACCTCGGCCCGCCCGCATTCCTTCACCACCAGGGGGTCCTCCCATGCAGCAGCTGTCCGACGCCCGGCTCTACCTGTGCACGGACGCCCGCAAGCGGCAGGGCGACCTCCCCGAGTTCCTCGACGCCGTCCTGGCCGGCGGAGTGGACGTCGTCCAGCTCCGCGACAAGGGCATGGAGGCCGGCGAGGAGCTCGAACACCTCCAGGTCTTCGCCGAGGCCGCCCGCCGCCACGGCAAGCTCCTCGCCGTCAACGACCGCGCCGACGTCGCGCACGCCATCGGCTCCGACGTCCTGCACCTCGGCCAGGGCGACATCCCCGTCCCCGCCGCCCGCGCCATCCTCGGCCGGGACGTCCTGATCGGACGCTCCTGCCACGCCGAGTCCGAGGTGGACGCCGCCGTCGCCGAACCCGGCGTGGACTACTTCTGCACCGGCCCCTGCTGGCCCACCCCCACCAAGCCCGGCCGCTACGCCCCCGGCCTCGGCCTCGTCCGCTACGCGGCCTCCCTGGAGCAGGACCGCCCCTGGTTCGCCATCGGCGGCATCGACGCCGGCAACCTGGACGAGGTCCTCGACGCCGGCGCCACCCGTGTGGTCGTCGTCCGCGCCCTCACCGAGGCCTCCGACCCCGGCGCCGCCGCCGCCGACCTGGCCAAGCGGATCCGCGCCCGCCTGGCATAACGCGTCACTCCGCCCGCCGGACTCGCGGCGCACTCGCACGGACCTCGTGCCGCGATCGCGCCCGCGCCAGGGTGTCCAAAAATCTGTCCAAGGGATGGACAACGCTTCGACGTCCGCCGGGGCCCGTCTAACCTGCCCGTATGGCCCTTGGTACCGCTTCCACCTGGTCGGACCGTGCACACACGGTCCGCGACCTCCTCGCGTCCGGAGCCTCGTATTCCTTCGAGTTCTGGGCTCCCAAGACCGAGAAGGGCGAGCGCAACCTCTGGAACGCGCTCCGCCGCATCGAGGCGGTCTCCCCGAGCTTCGTATCCGTCACGTACGGAGCCGGCGGCTCCACCCGGGGCGGCACCGTCCGCGCCACCGAGCAGATCGCCGCCAACACCACGCTGACCCCCGTCGCGCACCTCACCGCCGTGGACCACTCCATCGCCGAGCTGCGCCACGTGATCGGCCAGTTCGCCGACGCCGGCATCCGCAACATGCTCGCGCTGCGCGGCGACCCGCCGGGCGACCCCATGGGCCCCTGGGTCAAGCACCCCGAGGGCGTGGACTACGCGGCCGACCTGGTGCGCCTGCTCAAGGAGTCCGGCGACTTCTGCGTCGGCGTCGCGGCCTTCCCCGAGATGCACCCCCGCTCGGAGAACTGGGATACGGACATCCGGCACTTCGTGGACAAGTGCCGCGCCGGGGCGGACTACGCCATCACCCAGATGTTCTTCGATCCCGAGAATTATCTGCGGCTGCGCGACAGCGTCCAGAAGGCGGGCTGCGAGACCCCGATCATCCCCGAGGTCATGCCCGTTGTGGGCATCAAGCAGCTCGACCGACTGCCCCAGCTGAGCAACGCGGTCTTCCCTGACGCCGTGAAAGACCGCATGCTCGCCGTCAAGGACGATCCGGCCGCTGTACGCTCCATTGGCATCGAGTTCGCCACGGAGTTCTGCGCGCGGCTGCTGTCCGAAGGTGTTCCGGGACTGCACTTCATCACGCTGAACAATTCCACGGCGACCCTCGAAATCTACGAGAACCTGGGCCTGCACCAGCGGGCCTGATCGGCCGTCTCCCGTCTCCCGCGCGGTTCGGCCGTACCGAGAGGGGCCTTGCATGGGAATGACGGTCCTCTACATCGCGTTCGCTTTCGTCGCGTTGTGGCTGCTTGCCGAGGTCCTGATGCAGTACAAGGCCCGGCTGCGCTGGCGCCTGCTCGCCTTCGCCGGGTTCCTCGGCGTCGTGGCCGGGGTCGTGCTGCCGTCGGTGCTGGTCATCGCCGTCGGCGCGACCGCCTTCGCCGTCGGCCAGACCCTGGTGACGCTCTCCTTCCGCAAGGGCTTCGTCGCCGGCTGGGCCCTGCGCAAGGGCAAGGGCGGCGAGCCCGTGCGCCAGGCGGCGCAGAGCAGACGCCGCCGCTCCGGGAACGCCGCGCCGCGCCCGGAGCCCGCGCTGGAGGTGACCGGGCTGGAGGTGACCGGGCTGGAGTACGGCTCCCAGGGCCCGGACCCCTCCCGTGACGCCGACGACGCCGGCCGGGCCGAGGACAACGTCTTCATCCCGCAGCCGGTGCCCGAGGACACCGGCTCGTACGGGATACAGAGCTTCGCCCCCCAGCAGCCCGACGCCACCGCCGCCTTCGCCTCGCCGTTCGCGGCGGACGGGCAGGGCGGCGGGCAGCACGCCGCCTACTACGACCCCCAGCAGGGCCAGGGCGGCTACGACTACACCGGCGGCTACCCGGGGGGCGAACAGCAGGTCTACGCCGCCTACTCGGACCCGTACATCGGCACCGGCGGCGCGGTCTCCCCGGGCCAGCCGTACGACTACCAGCAGTACGCCGACCCCGCGCAGCAGCAGTACTCCATGGACACCCCGCCCGGCGGGGTCTGGGTCCCGCAGCAGCGCGCCACCGACGCCGCCCCGCAGCCCTACCCGGAGCAGGACCCGCAGCAGCCGCCGCAGGGGTACCCGTACCAGGGCAACGGCGAGTACGGGCAGTACCGCTACTGACGCACGCAGGGGGAGGGCCCGGCTCGCACGAGCCGGGCCCTCCCCCTTCTGCGTCGGCGGTGGCGGCTCACTGCGAGCCGCGGAACTCCGCCCCCTCCACGATCAGCCCGGCCACCAGGGCCCCGGTCATCCCCGCGTGCGCGAGCCCGCCGCCGGGGTGCGCCCAGCCGCCCGCGAGGTACAGCCCGGGCAGCCCGGTCGCGTTCGCGGGGTACAGCAGGCGCCCGCCGTCGCCCGGCAGGGCCGGCGCGGGCACCGAGCCGCCCCTGGCGCCGGTGGCCGCCTCCACGTGCGCCGGCGTACGGACCTCCTGCCACAGCAGCCGCTTGCGCAGGTCCGGGACGGCCCGTGCGGCCAGGTCCAGCAGCTTCTCCGGGTCGGGGACCGCGGCCCCGCCCGCGGGGCCGCACACGGCGCTCACGGTCACCGCCTCGTGGTCCGCGTCGGGCCGGGTGGACGGGTCGTCCGGGCGCAGCACCGTGACCAGCTGGACGGCGGCGGAGCCGGGGGAGTGCACCAGCGTGCGGTGGACGGCTTCCGCCGGGCGGCCGCCGCGCAGGGCGAGCAGCAGGGTCAGCCGGCCGGGCACCGAGCCGCCCCGGGCCTGCACGCTGCCGCGCGGCCAGGACACCGAGCCGGCCGGGAGCTGCCTCGGGTCGATGCCGCAGACGACGGAGTCGGCCCCGGCCTCGGTGCCGTCGGCCAGCCGCACCCCGGCCGCCCGCCCGTCGCGGGTCAGCACGGCCTTCACGGGGGCGCCGAAGACGAACTCCACCTTCCGCTCCAGGCAGCGCTCGTACACGGCGGTGGCCAGCTCGCGCATGCCGCCCCGGACGTACCAGGTGCCGAAGGTCTGCTCCATGTACGGCAGGGCCGCCGCGGCGGCGGGCGCCGAGTCGGGGTCGAGCCCGTACGCCAGGACACGCCCGCGCAGCAGCTCCCCGAGCCCGCCGCCCAGTTCGCGCCGGGCCACCTCGGCCAGGGTCGGCTGACGGCGGCGCAGCAGGCCGCTGCCGCGCAGGGCCGGGTAGGGGTCGCGGCCCAGGACCTGCCAGTCGGGGCGCAGCGGCTCCTCCAGCAGGGGGCGGCGGGTGGCGTCCCAGGTGTCGCGGGCGCGGCCCAGCAGGTCGTTCCAGCGCTCGCCCGCGCCCGCGCCGAAGGTCTCGTCGAGGGCGGCGGCGACCCCGCCGCGGGAGGCGCCGGGGAGGGTGACGGAGGCGTGGTCCAGGACGTGGCGGACGGCCGGGTCCACCTGGAGCATCTCGACCCTGTCCTCCAGCGGCTGCTTGCCGGTCTTCACGAACAGGTCGCGGTAGACGGCGGGCAGGTGCAGCAGCCCCGGTCCGGTGTCGAAGGCGAAGCCGTCGCGCTCGTAACGGCCGAGCGCGCCGCCGTAGGTGGAGCCGCGCTCGTACACCGTCACCTGGTGGCCCGCCACGGCCAGCCGGGCCGCCGTCGCCATCGCGCCCATGCCGGCGCCGATCACCGCAATTCTTGCCATGGCGCTGAGCCTATCGAGCGAGCGCCGGGCCCATCGAGCGAGGTCAGCGGGTCAGTGCGGCGGGCCTCCTCGGACTGCTGCCATTCGCTTCTCCTCGCGGCGTTGGGCCCGGCGCCGGCGGAAGCGCCGGATCCGGCTCCAGAGGAAGACCAGTATCGCCAGGCCGGCGGCGAGCAGTACGGCCGCGATGACGGCGGCGGCCGTCGGGTGGAATATGGCGAAGGTGAGGATGCCGCCCACGCCGAGGTCCTCGGCGGTGCTCAGCGCGATGTTGCTGAACGGTTCGGGCGAGGTGTTGACGGCCATCCTGGTGCCGGCCTTGACGAGATGGCTGGCCAGCGCGGTGGAGCCGCCGAGGGCCCCGGCGGCGATGTCGGGGAGCGAGCCGCTCTGCCCGGCGAGGAGGGCGCCGACCACGGCTCCGGAGGCCGGGCGGATCACGGTGTGGACGGAGTCCCAGACGGAGTCCACGTACGGGATCTTGTCCGCGACCGCCTCGCACAGGAACAGCACCCCCGCCACGACGAGCACGTCGGTGCGCTGGAGGGAGGCCGGGACCTCGTCGGTCAGGCCGGTCGCGCCGAAGATGCCGAGCAGGAGGACCACGGCGTAGGCGTTGATCCCGCTGGCCCAGCCGCTGGTGAAGACCAGGGGGAGCACACTCACACCGGCATCATGCCGCAGCGGGACGGAAACGGTGAGGGGACGGCCCCCATCACGCGGCCGTCCCCTCACCGGACGGAATGGGTACGGGGGCTAATGCCCCTGTTCGTCCCGGCGGCGCTGCCACCGTTCCTCGATACGGGTCATCATCGACCGACGCTGCCGGTTCTGGCCACGGGCCGAACCGCCTGCACTTCCGGAGACGGGCTGCTCGCCGGGCTTGGGTGCCTTGCGCCAACCGGTGACCACGAGGACCGTACAGGCCAGCATGACGAGGAATCCCACCACGCTGATCCAGAGCACTTCCTGCCAGATCACACCGGTCATGAGGAGCGCGATACCCACCACAATGCCTGCGACTGCCTGGTATACCCGGCGCCGGGTGTACGTGCGCAGTCCACTGCCCTCAAGCGCTGTCGCGAACTTGGGGTCTTCGGCGTACAGCGCTCGCTCCATCTGCTCGAGCATTCGCTGCTCGTGCTCCGAGAGCGGCACGGGAGTCCTCCTCATCCGTCGGTCGCGGGGGGTAGCGACCAGGGGTCCCCTTCAGGATAGGCGGGGAATCGCCCCCGTGATACCCGCCCTCTACGCCACATTCTGCAAATCGCTGAGCGAGAAAACCACTGCGTGGACAACCACTGCGTGAAACGTACCGTCGCCAGCGCGGTCACTGAGGCGCTTATTCCCCAATGAGCGGTCCGCCATGCCGAGCGGTGTTCCGATCATACGGGTCACGGCGCGGGAACGGAGGGGTCTCGCTTGAGCCCGCCCGGGCCGGGTCCGCAGATCAGGCGGGCTTCTCGCCGAGGACGTGGAGCTGCGTGGCCACCGCGTGGAAGGCGGGCAGCTCGGCGGCGGCCTCCTCCAGGCGCTGCAGCGCCTCCACCGCGCCGGGTTCGGTGTCCACCAGGACGCCGGGCACGAGGTCGGCGAAGATCCGCACACCGTGCACGGAGCCGACCTCCAGGCCGGCTCCGGCGACGAGGTCCGTCAGCTGCTCGGCGGTGAAGCGGCGCGGCACCGGGTCGCCGGAGCCCCAGCGGCCGGCCGGGTCGGTGAGCGCGGTGCGGGCCTCGGTGAAGTGCCCGGCCAGGGCCCGCGCCAGGACGGCTCCGCCCAGGCCGGCGCCGAGCAGGCTGAGGACGCCTCCGGGGCGCAGCGCGGCGACGGCGTTGGCCACGCCCTCGGCCGGGTCGTCCACGTACTCCAGCACGCCGTGGCAGATCACCACGTCGTACGCGCCCTGCTCGACGACGTCCAGCAGGCCCTGGGCGTCGCCCTGGACCCCGCGCACCAGGTCGGCGACGCCTTCCTCGGCGACCCGGCGCTCCAGCCCGAACAGCGCGTTCGGGCTGGGGTCGACCACGGTCACCCGGTGGCCCAGCCGGGCCACGGGCACGGCGAACCGGCCGGTGCCGCCTCCGGTGTCGAGGACGTCCAGCACATCCCGCCCGGTCGCCTTGACCCGGCGGTCGAGGGCCTCCTTGAGGACCTCCCACACCACGGCGGTGCGGAGGGAGGCGCGGGGGCGGGAATTGTCCGACACGACTGATGACTCCTCGGTGGCGTGAGAGGCGGGAGGCGCTGCGTGCCCCACCCTATTGCCTCAGCCGACCGCGCAGCTCATCCCGCGTCCGGACGCTCCGGGCGGGGCTGCGGCAGGGGCTGCGCCACGGGCTGCAGGGCGAGCATCCGCTCCACCAGGCGCAGGAACATCCCGGCCTCGCGCACGAGGTCGTCCGCGTCCCGGCTGGTGGCCGCGTCCCGTATCCCCGCCTCGGCCCGGGCGCGGCGGGCCGCGCCGGAGGCGAACAGGGCGCTCCACTCGGTGAGCTCCGGCGCTATCTCCGGCAGCACCTCCCACGCGCTGCGGATCCGGGGCCGGCGCCTCGGGTTGACCGGCTCGGGCCTGCCGCGCGCGGCGAGCACCGCCGCGGCGGTGCGCAGGGCGGCGAGGTGGGCGGTGGCGTACCGCTCGTTGGGCCGGGGCAGCAGGGCGGCCTCGGCCAGGCCGCTGCGGGCCTTGGCGAGCAGGTCCAGGGCGGCCGGGGGCGCGGCCTGCCTGCGCGGGACGGGGTGGACAGGGGACGGGGACGGTGTGGCCATGACGAACCTCCTGTCGTTGCGTGGTGCTCGGCGGTGCCGGATGTGCGTGCGTTCGTGGATCCATCCTGACGGCCCCCACTGACAATCGCCCTGACCTGCACTTTTGCCCCCAAACTCCCCCTCCTGTGGGGCTCTTGGCCCCGAACCTGCTAGTTTTTGAACTGACTGGTCAGTTCAAAAGAAGGGGGAGGGGCGTGGACAGCCCGCACGGAGCCGCCGTCAAGGCCGAGGGCTTCGGACTCAAGGGCCCGCGCGGCTGGGCCTTCCGGGGCATCGGCATCGACGCGGAGCCCGGCTCGCTCATCGCGGTCGAAGGCCCCTCCGGCAGCGGCCGCACCTGCCTGCTCCTCGCCCTCACCGGGCGGATGAAACCCACCGAGGGCCACGCCGAGATCGGCCGCCACCGGCTGCCGAAGAAGATGGCCGCGGTACGCCGCATCACCGCCCTCGGCCCGGTCCCCGGCGTCAACGAGCTCGACCAGGCCCTCACCGTCGCCGAGCAGCTGCGCGAGGGCGCCATGCTCCAGCGCCGCTACGACGCCCCCCTCCGCACCCTGCTGCGCCCGCGCGGCGCGCACGGAGCCTCGGCCCCGGCCCGCATCGAGGAGGCCCTGGCCGCCGTCGGACTGGACCCGGCCACCCTGCCCAAGGGCCTGCGCACCTCCGTACGGGACCTGGAGCGGCTGGAGGGCATCCGGCTTTCGGTGGCCATCGCCCTGCTGGGCGCCCCCCGGCTGCTGGCCCTCGACGACCTCGACATCAAGCTCTCGGACGCCGAACGCGCCGAGGCCTGGGCCCTGCTCCGCTCGGTGGCCGCCCGCGGCACCACCGTCCTCGCGGTGTGCAGCGAGGCCCCGCAGGACGTGACGGTGCTCCGCACGGGCCCGACGGCCCAGGAGCAGCCCGCCGCCGGGCCGGCCGCCTCCGCGCCCGCCACCTCCCGCCCCGAGACCCCGAAGGTCACCTGGGGCACCCCGGCGGAAAAGGAAACCGACGCCGAAACCCGCACCGACAACGACGACGAAGACGCGGACGAAGACACGAAGGGGGCGGACGATGCGATCGCCGAAACTGGCCGCGCTTGAGCTGAAGAGGTTCGGTCGGGGGAAGCTGCCCCGGGCCGCCCTCGTCGCGCTGCTCCTGCTGCCCCTGCTCTACGGGGCCCTGTACCTGTGGTCGTTCTGGGACCCGTACAAGCGCCTCGACCAGGTGCCCGTCGCCCTCGTCAACGCCGACAAGGGTGCCACCGTCAACGGCGAGCACCTCGACGTCGGCGGTGAGATCACCAGGAACCTGCGCGAGCGCAAGACCTTCGACTGGCGCGTGGTCGACGCCGACGAGGCGGCGAAGGGGCTGGAGGACGGGAAGTACTTCCTCTCCCTGACCATGCCCGCCGACTTCAGCGAGAAGATCGCCTCCAGCGGCGGCGCCGACCCCACCACCGGGGCCCTCCAGGTCCGCACGAACGACGCCAACAACTACATCGTCGGCTCGATCTCGCGCACCGTCTTCTCCGAGGTCCGCTCGGCCGCCTCCGCCAAGGCCTCCCGCAAGTTCCTCGACAAGATCTTCGTCAACTTCTCCGACCTGCACGACAAGACCGCCGAGGCCGCCGACGGCGCCGACCAGCTCAAGGACGGCGCGGACAAGGCCCAGCAGGGCGCCAAGGACCTGGCCGACGGCCTCGACACGGCCAAGGAGAAGTCCGGCGAGCTCACCGGAGGCCTGAACAAGCTCAACGAGGCCGCCGGCAAGCTGGAGACCGGCTCCCGGCAGGTCGCCGAGGGCACCCAGAAGGTCGCCGACCTCGCGAACGGCGCCGCCGACAAGGCCCGTCCCTTCGTCAAGGACCCCAAGAACCTCGCGGACACCGCCAAGCTGGTCGCCGACACCGCCCGCGTCGTCAACAACCACCTCGACAAGGCCGTCGAGCGGGCCCCGGCCGCCGCCGCGGTCACCAAGCGCCTCTCGGGCCTCGCGGACTCCAACTACACCAAGTACTGCGCCAAGCCCGACCCCAAGCTCCCCGCGGGCTTCTGCGAGACGCAGAAGAAGATCAAGGACGACGCGGCCGAGGCCGCCCTGCTGACCGCCGACACGAACACCGTCCTCGGCAACGGCAAGGGCGACATCACCAAGCTCCGGGGCCAGCTGACCGACCTGGAGAACAAGGCCCGCGAGCTCGCCGACAAGGCCCCCGGCCTCGCCGGAGACCTCAACGCCGCGGTCGCCAAGGCCAACGCCCTCAACAGCGGCGCCCACCAGGTCGCCGACGGCATGGTCAAGCTGCACGCCGGCATCGGCACCGCCGCCGGCGGCTCCGGCAAGCTCGGCGAGGGCGTCGGCAAGCTCGGCGACGGCGCCCAGCAGCTCAACGGCGGCATGTTCAAGCTGGCCGACGGCACCGGCCAGCTCGCCGGCGGCCTCCACGACGGCGCCGGCAAGATCCCGGACTACGACCAGAAGCAGCGCGACGCCCGTACGCAGGTCATGGCCGACCCCGTCCAGCTCGCCAGCCAGGCCTCGCACAAGGCGCCCAACTACGGCACCGGCTTCGCCCCGTACTTCATCCCGCTCTCCCTCTGGGTCGGCGCGATGGTCGCCTACATGCTGATCGCCCCCATGAACAAGCGGGCCCTGGCCGCGGGCGCCTCGCCCTGGCGGATCGCCCTCGCGGGCTGGCTGCCCGTGGTCGGCCTCGGCGCCGCGCAGGTGGGCGCGCTGATGTCCGTACTCCACTGGGCCCCCGGCCTCGGCCTGCAGATGGCCCACCCGGCCCTGACCATCGGGTTCCTGGTGCTGGTCACCGCCTGTTTCGCGGCGATCGTCCAGTGGCTGAACGCCAAGTTCGGCGCGGCCGGCCGCATCCTGGTCCTCGCCGTCCTGATGCTCCAGCTGACCTCGGCGGGCGGCACCTACCCCGTCCAGACCAGCCCGGACTTCTTCAACGCGATCCACCCGTACCTGCCGATGTCGTACATCGTCGCGAGCCTGCGCCGCCTGATCACCGGCGGCGACCTCACCCCGGTGTGGCAGGGCGGCGCGGTCCTGCTGGCCTTCACGGCCGGGGCCCTGGCCCTCACCACGCTCGCCGCCCGCGGCAAGCAGGTGTGGACGATGGACCGGCTGCACCCCGAACTGAGCCTGTAAGGGGCTGTTGACCTGTGAGAATCAGCGCCATGGAAAGCAGCAGCACCACCGCCGGCGGGGCCCGGCGGCAGGCCACGCGACAGAAGCTGTACGAGGCGGCCGTCACCCTCATCGCGGAGCAGGGCTTCTCCGCGACCACGGTCGACGAGATCGCCGAGCGGGCGGGCGTGGCGAAGGGCACCGTCTACTACAACTTCGCGAGCAAGACCGAACTCTTCGAGGAGCTCCTGCGGCACGGGGTGGGGCTGCTGACCGCCTCGCTGCGGGCGGCGGCGGACGAGACGGAAGCGCGCGGCGGCAGCCGGATCGAGGCCCTCGACGCGATGATCCGGGCGGGCCTGGTCTTCATCGACCGCTACCCGGCCTTCACCCAGCTCTACGTCGCCGAGCTCTGGCGCACCAACCGCGCCTGGCAGGGCACCCTGATGGTGGTCCGGGGCCAGGCGGTGGCGGTCGTCGAGTCGGTGCTGCGGGAAGGGGTCGAGCGGGGGGAGCTCAGCGGGGAGATCGACGTGCCGCTGACGGCGGCCGCGCTGGTGGGGATGGTGCTGGTGGCCGCGCTGGACTGGCAGGCCTTCCAGAGCGAGCGCTCGCTGGACGACGTCCACTCCGCGCTGTCGCTGCTGCTGCGGGGCCGGGTCAGCGGGAGCCGGTGACCCCCGGTCGGCGGTGCCGTGGCCGCCGTCGGCGGCGTAGAACTGAGTATCCGTACTCAGCCGTACAGATGAGTACGGATACGGATGGGCTCCCACCTGCGGAAACAGCAGACTGGGGGTGCAGGACAAGGGCAGGTCGCCCCGCACCGCGGACACGGGGCCGCGGAGCGGGCCGGCTACCTGCCCGGTGAAACACACGCCGGTGCGTCCGGGCTCGGGGGGAACGAGCCCGGCCGCACCGGCGTTTTTCCGTCTCCCAGCCCCGCGCAGCGGCGCCCCCAGCGGCTCAGCCCCGGTTGCGGAGCGGGAGGCGTACGCGGCCGACGGCGCGGGAAAGGACCGCCGAGGCGGCCGACAGCCGAGCCGACACGGCGGAGCCGACCCGCGCCCCCGACCGCGGCAACAGCAGCGCCCGCAGGCGGGCGAACCGCCCGACCCCGGCCAGCAGCGCCGCCCGGGCCGCGAGGACGTCCGCCGCCAGCCCGGGGTACGAGACCTCCGCGCCGGGCGGGGCGTACAGCACCCGCTCCACCGCGCCCGCCACCCGGTGCACCGCCTCGGCGGCCTCACCCTCCAGCCGGCCCAGCACCACCACCCGGCCGGCCGCGCCGCGCGGCGACAGCGCCTCGTCCGGCGGGATGCCCACGTCCCAGGCGCAGTCGCCCAGCTCCCGCCAGGCCTGCGGCACACCGCCCGAGCCCAGCCGCCGCCCGCGTACCCGGCGGCGCCACAGCAGCGGCAGCAGCGGAAGCCCCAGCACCAGCAGCGCCACCGCGACCCAGCCCAGGACCGTGCCCGCCGACACCCCGCCGGAGCCCGACGCGGTGTTCTGCCCGGCCACCGGCCCGCCGCACTCGCCGAGCTTCTTCAGCTCCGGCGTGCAGGCGTCGGTCTGCGCGGACGGCATCGGCGCCGGAGCCGACGCCGACTGCGAGGGCAGCGCGGACGACGCGGACGGCTGCGGGGCCGGGGTGTCGGTGCGGCTGTAGTCCGGGACCGTGATGCCCGAGCGCGGCGTGGGCTCGAACCGGGTCCAGCCCACCCCCTCGAAGTACAGCTCCGGCCAGGCGTGCGCGTCCCGCATCGAGACGTTCACCGTGCCGTCGGACTGCTTCTCGCCCGGGGTGAAACCGACCGCGACCCGCGCCGGGATCCCCAGCGTCCGCGACATCGCCGCCATCGAGAAGGCGAAGTGGACGCAGAAGCCCTCCTTGTCCTCCAGGAAGCGGGCGATGGCCTGCGAACCCGTACCCGAGGACACCTTCGTGTCGTAGCGGAAGCCGCCGTTCACCGCGAAGAAGTCCTGGAGCTTCACCGCCCGCGTGTAGTCGTCCTTCGCGCCCTGCGTCACCCGCCGCGCCGTCTCCGCCACCACCGGCGGCAGGTTGTCCGGCAGCCTGGTGTACTCCCCGTGCACCGCCGGGTTCGCGGCCGGGGCCGACTGCAGCTGCGCCGCCGTGGGCCGCAGCAGCAGGCTCCGTACGGTGTACTGCGCGCCCTGCACGTTCTGGAAGCGGTCCTTGCCCAGCTGGTCGCCGACCAGGGTCCGGCCCACCGGCTCGAAGCGCCACTTTCCGCCGATGTCCACCTGCGTCGCCGGGTACGGCATCGGCAGGTAGCGCTGGGCGTAGCTGTCCGCCGCCGAGACCGTGGTGCGCACCTCGACCGCGTTCTCGCGGACCTGCTCGGCGAGCCCCGCCGGGTTCGGCAGCCGCTGCGGGACGTCCGTCAGCGGGCGGGCGGACGCCTCCCACTTGACCCCGTTGAACTCGTCGAGGGCCAGGATCCGCAGGTACTGCTCGGCGAGCTGCGGGCTGTCCGTGCGGTACTTCATGACGACCCGGTTGTCCTGCGCGTTCAGGCTGCTCTGCAGCGAGACCAGCGGGTTCACCGCGGAGATCGTCCCGCCGCCCCCGCCCGCCGCGGCGGAGTCCTCGCCCGGGGTTCCCAGCAGCCCGCCGCCGAGCGACGGCAGCGCGGCCGGCACCGCCAGCGCCAGGCCCAGCGCGACCGCGCCGATCCGGCGCCCGGTGCGTACGGGGGCCAGGGCGCGCGTGCCCCCGGCCCCGCCGGCGCCGTAGCCGGAGGCGGCCGAGGCGGGCGTACGGGCGTTGGGGGCCCCGCCGAAGACCCGGCCCCACTGGGCCAGCCGGTCGCGCCCCTCCGACAGCAGCATCATCAGGTAGCCCGCGCCGGCCAGCAGGAACGCGATCCAGGTCCGGCCGTGCCCGGCCGACAGCCCGGCGGCCACCGAGTACAGCGCCAGCAGCGGCAGACCGGCCGCCGCGGCCGTCCGCAGCGTCACCGCCAGCGCGTCCACCAGCAGCCCGATCAGCAGCACCCCGGACAGCAGCAGCAGCCGGATGCCGTCGGTCAGCGGCGCCGGTATGGCGAACTCGCCCACGTCCCGCACGCCCTGCTGGAACAGCCCGGCGAAGTCGGTGACCAGGAAGGCCAGCGGCCCGCTCCCGGTGGACTCGGCCTTCCCCGCGAAGAGGAAGGCGAGCAGCAGCAGCGACACCAGCAGCTGCGCGCCCACGGTCAGCGACCGGGCCAGCGGCACCCGCCGCGCCCCGGCGCCCACCGCGGCCTGCACGGCCAGCAGCAGGGCCGCCTGGACCAGCCAGCCGGAGGTCTCCACCAGCGGGGCCAGCGACCAGGAGGTCAGCAGCGTCGCCAGCGTTCCGAACAGCGTCACGCGCGTCCGCCCGCTCATCCCAGGCCTCCGGGTGTGTGCGTGCCGAGGGGGGCGTTCCCGGCCTGCCGCCACAGTTCGGCGAAGGCGGCGCCGGGCGGGACGGCCAGTGCCGTCCAGCCCGCGTCGCGCAGCCCGCGCAGCCGTTCCTCCACCCGCGAGGGCGCTCCGGCCCACAGTGCGGAGTCCAGTACGAACGCCACGGCGGCCGCGCTGCGCTGCCGCATCCGGGCCGCCATCTCGCTCTGTTCCTCGTCCAGGTCGCCGAAGAAGGCGACCAGCAGTCCGTCGCCGCCCGGGGAGCCGGAGCCCGGCCCGCCGCGCAGCGTGTCGTAGGCGCGGCTCAGGCCCGCGCCCTCGGAGTGGCCGACGATCGCGAGGGTGTCCATCATCAGCCCGGCCGCCTCGGCGGACTCCGGGCCCGAGCCGGAGGTTCCGCCGGCGAAGGCGCCGGCGCCGGGCACCGAGTCGCCGGTGTCGGTGAGCAGCCGCGCCGCGAAGCCCTGCTCCAGGACGTGCAGCAGGGTGGAGGCGGCGGCCGAGACCGCCCACTCGAACGCGGAGTCGGGGCCGGCGCCCTCGTAGGCGAGGTAGCGGGTGTCCAGCAGGACGGTGGCCTTGCTGCGCTGGGGCTGCTCCTCGCGGCGGACCATCAGCTCGCCGTAGCGGGCGGTGGAGCGCCAGTGGACCCGGCGCAGGTCGTCGCCGCGCCGGTAGGTGCGGGGGATCACGTCGTCCTCGCCGGCCAGGGCCAGGGAGCGGCGGGTGCCGTCGCCGTGGCCGCCCGCCTCGCCGGTCATCCGGACCGCGGGCAGGGGCTGGGTGCGCGGGACGACGGTGAGGGTGTCGTAGGCGGTGAAGGAGCGGGTCAGCTCGACCATCCCGAAGGGGTCGGTGAGCCGCAGCTGGAGGGGGCCCAGCGGGTAGCGGCCGCGCAGGTCGGAGCGGACCCGGTAGGACACCTCGCGGCGCCCGCCCTGCTCGACCCGGTCCAGTACGAAACGGGGCCGGGGCCCCAGCACGTAGGGCACCCGGTCCTGGAGCATCAGCAGCCCCGTGGGCATCCGGGAGACGTTCTCCAGCCGCAGCTGCACCCGGGCCTCGCCGCCGGCGGCCACCCGCGGCGGGGTCAGCCGGCGGCCGGCGGTGACCTGGTGGCGGGTGCGGTGCAGGGCCAGGACGCAGATCAGCGGCAGGACGACGAGCAGCAGCCCGACCCGCAGCAGCTGGCCCTGACCGAGGACGTACGCGCAGACGGCGGCGGCGGCCCCGGCGGCGAGGAACGAGCGGCCCCGGGTGGTGAGCCCGGACAGCGAGGCGCGCACCCCGCCGGGGTTCCGGGCGTGCCCGCCGGCGCCGTGCGGGGCACCGGCGGCCATCAGAAGCTCCGGGCGCCCGCGCCGGGCGGCACCTCGCCGCGGGTGTGCGCGGCGGGGACCGGCGTGCGCTGGAGGATGTCGTGGACGACCTGCTCGGCGGTGCGCCGGTTCAGCTGGGCCTGCGCGGTGGGCAGGAGCCGGTGCGCGAGGACGGGCGCGGCCAGCTGCTGGACGTCGTCGGGCAGCACGTATTCGCGGCCGGACAGGGCGGCGCCGGCCTTGACGGCGCGCAGCAGGTGCAGGGTGGCGCGGGGGGAGGCGCCCAGGCGCAGGTCCGGGTGGCTGCGGGTGGCGGAGACCAGGTCGACGACGTAGCGCTTGACCGGCGCGGCCACGTACACCTCGCGGACGGCCTCTATCAGCTTGACGATGTCGTGGGCGTGCGCGACGGCGGTGAGGTCGTCGAGCGGGGAGAGCCCGCCGTGCACGTCGAGCATCTCCAGCTCGGCCTCGGGGCTGGGGTAGCCGACGGAGACGCGGGCCATGAAGCGGTCGCGCTGGGCCTCGGGGAGGGGGTAGGTGCCCTCCATCTCGACCGGGTTCTGGGTCGCGACGACCATGAACGGGCTGGGCAGGGCGTAGGTGGTGCCGTCGATGGTGACCTGCCGCTCCTCCATGGACTCCAGCAGTGCCGACTGGGTCTTGGGGGAGGCGCGGTTGATCTCGTCGCCGATGACGATCTGGGCGAAGATCGCGCCCGGCTTGAACTCGAACTCGCGGCGCTGCTGGTCGTAGATGCTGACGCCGGTGATGTCCGAGGGCAGCAGGTCCGGGGTGAACTGGATGCGCTGGACCGAGCAGTCGATGGACTTGGCCAGGGTCTTGGCCAGCATCGTCTTGCCGACGCCGGGCACGTCCTCGATGAGCAGGTGGCCCTCGGCCAGCAGCACCGTCAGCGCGAGGCGGACGACCTCGGGCTTGCCCTCGATCACGCGCTCGACCGACTGGCGGACCCGCTCGGCCGTGCTGGTCAGATCAGCGAGGCTCGCTCGGTCGTCGTACGTGGTCACCTGTTCTCCTCGGCCCTTTCCCAGGGCCGACGCCCTTGGCGCATGGACCGGCCCACCCCGAAACACGGACACCGCCACGGAGGGGTGCCGGGCGACGTCTCACCGCATTCTTGACGGCGTCCGGCGCTCTGTCACTCAGGTGGCCGGATCGATCTCCCGCAGGAGCCCGGTGTGCACGTCGAAGACGAAGCCTCGCACATCGTCCCGGTGGGGCAGGAAGGGGTTCGTACGAACCCGCTGCATGGACTGGCGCACGTCCTGGTCCACGTCGCGGAAGGCCTCGACGGCCCAGGCGGGGCGCTGGCCGACCTCGTCCTCCAGCTCGTGCCGGAAGTCCTCGGTCAGGCTTTCGAGACCACATCCCGTGTGGTGGATCAGTATCACGGCCCGGGTGCCCAGGGCGCGCTGGCTGATGGTGAGCGAGCGGATGGTGTCGTCGGTGACCACGCCGCCCGCGTTGCGGATGGTGTGGCAGTCGCCGAGCTCCAGGCCGAGGGCCTTGTGCAGGTCGAGGCGGGCGTCCATGCAGGCCACGACGGCCACGTGCAGGACGGGCCGGGCGTCCATGCCCGGGTCGGTGAACGCGGCTGCGTAACGGCGGTTGGCCGCGACGAGCCTGTCCGTGACGGACTCGCCGCCGGATGCCGTGGGCGCGGGGTGTGCGGGCAGGGATGCGGATGTCGTCATGGATACGACGTTAGTGGTCACAGCCCGCCCGGGCATGGGGTGAGGAGGGACAAAGAAGGTCAACAATGCTTGTTGTGAGCTAACCCACAGGAGTGAGACGGAGGCCGCTGTCCGGGTGATTCACGGCTTTTGCGGGTGCGGCCGGGGAAGGGCGCACCGCGTGCGGGGCGGTTCGTTGACCGGGGCGGGCGTTGCACTAAAGTGACGCGAACCGGCCGGAGCCCGGCCCCACCGGCCGCCCGGCCCCCTGGTAACACTCCGCGTGCGCGGCGCGGCGTATGCCTGCCGCGCCGTTATCTGAGAGGGCGCTTTGACTAGCGAGTCCCGACATGTCCCGGTGATGCTCCAGCGGTGCCTGGACCTGTTGGCCCCGGCGCTGGAGAGGCCGGGGGCCGTCGTCGTCGACTGCACCCTCGGCCTCGGCGGCCACAGCGAGGCCCTGCTGACCCGGTTCCCCGAGGTACGCCTGATCGGCCTGGACCGCGACAAGGAGGCCCTGCGGCTCTCCGGCGAGCGCCTCGCCCCCTTCGGCGACCGGGCCACCCTCGTCCACGCGATCTACGCCGACCTCGCCGAGGTCCTCGACGGCCTGGGGCTGCCGACGGTCCAGGGCATCCTCTTCGACCTCGGCGTCTCCTCCATGCAGCTCGACGAGGCCGACCGCGGGTTCGCCTACGCCCAGGACGCCCCGCTGGACATGCGCATGGACCAGACGACCGGCATCAGCGCCGCCGAGGTCCTCAACACCTACGCCCCCGGCGAGCTCGTCCGCATCCTGCGCCAGTACGGCGAGGAGAAGCAGGCCAAGCGGATCGTCTCCGCGATCGTGCGCGAGCGCGAGAAGGAGCCCTTCACCAACAGCGCCCGCCTGGTCGAGCTGATCCGCGACGCGCTGCCCCAGGCGGCCAAGCGCACCGGCGGCAACCCCGCCAAGCGGACCTTCCAGGCCCTGCGCATCGAGGTCAACGGGGAGCTGGCCGGACTGGAGCGGGCCATCCCGGCCGCGGTCGACCGGATCTCGGTCGGCGGGCGGATCGCGGTCCTCTCCTACCACTCCCTGGAGGACCGGCTCGTCAAGCAGGTCTTCGCGGCCGGCGCCACCTCCACGGCCCCGCCCGGGCTGCCCGTCGTACCGGAGAAGTACCAGCCGAAGCTGAAGCTGCTCACGCGCGGCGCGGAACTGCCCACGGAGGAGGAGATCGCCGAGAACCGGCGGGCCGCCCCGGCCCGGTTCCGTGGCGTCGAGCGCATCCGCGAGGCGCGGCTGTGACCAAGGCCGGGAAGGCGGCGGGGAGGGCCGGGAAGGTGGCCACGCTGACCCGCGGGCAGGCGGCCCGCCTGGTACGGGGCGGCCGGCCCGGCGGGCCCCGCACCGGCTCCGGCGGCACCCGGCAGGCGGCGAAGATGCCGTTCGTGCTGCTGGTCGTGGCACTGCTGGCCGGGGGCCTGATCAGCCTGCTGCTGCTGAACTCGGCGCTCAACCAGGGGTCCTTCCAGCTGAGCAAGCTGAAGAAGGAGACCACCGCGCTGACCGACGAGCAGCAGGCGCTCCAGCGGGACGTCGACGGGTACTCCGCCCCCGACGCCCTCCAGCGGCGGGCCCGCGAGCTGGGCCTGGTGCCCGGCGGCAGCCCCGTCTTCCTCGGGCCCGACGGGAAGACCGCCGGCAGCCCGGTGGTGGCGGAGGCCCCGCCGCCGCCGTCCCCGGCCCCCTCCTCCGCGCCGCCCGCGCCCGTCCCGGCCGCCACGCAGAACCCGGACGGTCCGGTCCAGCCCGCCGCGAGCGGGACCCCGCAGCCCACCCCGACCCCAGGCAGGTGACGCAGTGACGCGGACCCCGAGCTCCGCCCGGTTCCCTGCGGGGCGGGCTGGAAAACCGGGCGGCAGCCCCGGGTCGCCCACGCGGCCGCCCCTGGCCCATGGCGGGCCGGTGTCGCGACAGGCGGCGGGCGCGTGAGCGCCAGGGTGCCGGGGCCGGGCAGGCCCCGGACCGGTGGCCGGGTCGGCGCGCAGCGCACCCCGCACACCATCCGGCTCGGCAACCCGCGGCCCCGGCTGCGCCTCGTCGGCGTCGGGCTCACCCTCGTGATGCTCGCCTTCGTCGTCCGGCTCCTCCAGGTGCAGGCCGTCGACGCCTCCGCGTACTCCGCCAAGGCCACCGAGAACCGCTTCGCCAGCTACCGCCTGGCCGCCGAGCGCGGGGAGATCACCGACCGCAAGGGCGTCGCCCTGGCCACCAGCGTCGACGCGTACGACATCACCGCCGACCCGAAGATGTTCACCCCCCAGGAGAGCAAGGCCCCCGACGCCCCCGAGCAGGCCGCCGCCCTCCTCGCGCCCATCCTCGGCAAGGACGCCAAAGAGCTCGCCGCCCGGCTGAAGACCAAGGACACCCGCTACGTGGTCCTGGCCCGCCGGCAGACCCCCCAGGTCTGGAACCAGATCAAGGACCTCAAGAAGCTCTTCGCCGACAAGGCGGCCGCCGACAAGCGCAACAACGGCCCCGGCGCCAACGTCATCGCCGGCGTGTTCAACGAGAACAGCAGCAAACGCGTGTACCCGAACGGCGACCTCGCCGCCGGGATACTGGGCTACGTCAACGCCGAGGGCAAGGGCGGCGGCGGCCTGGAGTCCGCCCTCGACAAGAAGCTGACCGGCAAGGACGGCGAGATCACCTACGCCCAGTCCGGCGGCCGCCGCGTGCCCACCGCCGGCTCCCACGAGAAGCCCGCCGTGCCCGGCGACGACATCGAGCTGACCATCGACCGCGACATCCAGTGGGCCGCGCAGAGCGCCATCACCGAGCAGGTCGAGAAGTCCGGCGCCGACCGCGGCTACGTCGTCGTCCAGGACACCCGCACCGGCGAGGTCCTCGCCATGGCCAACGCCCCCGGCTTCGACCCCAACGACCTCAGCCGGGCCAGCTCCGCCGCCATGGGCAACGCCGCCCTCCAGGACGTCTACGAGCCCGGCTCCACCGCCAAGGTGGTCTCGATGGCCGCCGTCCTGGAGGAGAAGAAGGCCACCCCCGACACCCACGTCGAGGTCCCCAACCGGCTGCACCGCGGCGACCGGCTCTTCAAGGACGACGTCGACCACCCCACCTGGTACCTGACCCTCAACGGGGTCCTCGCCAAGTCCTCCAACATCGGCACCATCCTGGCCACCGGCCAGCTCGGCGCCACCCAGCCCGAGGCCAACAAGGTCCTGTACTCCTACCTGGACAAGTTCGGCATCGGACGGCCCACCGGCCTGAACTACCCCGGCGAGTCCCGCGGCATCCTCGCCAAGCCGGAGGCCTGGTCCACCTCGCAGCAGTACACGATCCCCTTCGGCCAGGGCCTGTCCCTCAACGCCATGCAGGCCGCCTCCGTCTACTCGACGATCGCCAACGGCGGGGTCCGCATCACCCCGACCCTGGTGCGCGGCAGCAAAGGACCCGACGGCCGCTTCACGCCGGCCCCGGCGCCCGAACAGACCCGCGTGATCAGCCAGGGGACCGCCAAGACCCTCTCCGAGATGCTCGAATCCGTGGTCGACGACCAGGAGGGCACCGGAACCAAGGCGAAGATCCCCGGCTACCGGGTCGGCGGCAAGACCGGCACCTCCAACCGGGTGGATCCGGCCACCGGCCGCTACAAGGGCTACACCGCCTCCTTCGCCGGCTTCGCCCCCGCCGACAACCCGCGGATCACCGTCTACTGCGCGATCCAGAACCCCACCAAGGGCAGCTACTTCGGCGGCCAGATCTGCGGCCCGATCTACAAGACGGTCATGGAGTTCGCACTCAAGACCCTCCAGGTCGCGCCCACCGGAAAGGCCCCCGCGGGCCTCCCGGTGACCTACGGATCCGCTCCGCCGCCCGCCGCCCCGAACAGCGCGCAGCCCAGTCCGCAGCCCGGACAGTGAACCGACCCTCCCACCACCCACGCGTGAGGCTCCATCAGTGACAACGATCACCCCGAAACCCGGGAACCAGACGGCCGAAGCCGCCCAGGACGGGCCCTCGCTTCGCGAGCGGCCCGCCGCGCCCGGTACGCTCACCGCCGTGCCCCACGCTGATCAGCCCAGAACCGCCCAGAAAGACGCCCCGGCAGCGCCGCCGGGAGCGCCCCGGCCCGTGAACGCCCGCCCGACCCCCCTGGGCGAGCTGGCCGGCCTCCTGGGTCTGCCCGAGTCCGGCGCCGCTCAGATCACCGGCATCACGCACGACTCCCGTGCCGTGCGCCCCGGCGACCTGTACGCGGCCCTGCCCGGCGCCCGGCTGCACGGCGCCGACTTCGCCGCCCAGGCGGCCGCCCTCGGCGCCGCCGCCGTGCTGACCGACCCGCAGGGCGCCGAACGCGCCGCCGCGACCGGCCTGCCCGTCCTGGCCGTCGCCGACCCGCGCGGCCGGATGGGCGAGCTCGCCGCCGAGATCTACGCCCGCCCCGGCGAAGCCCTGCTCCAGCTCGGCATCACCGGCACCTCCGGCAAGACCACCACCGCCTACCTCGTCGAGGGCGGGCTGCGCGCGGCGGGCAAGACCACCGGACTGGTGGGCACCGTCGAGATGCGCATCGGCGACGAGCGCATCAAGTCCGAGCGCACCACCCCCGAGGCCACCGACCTCCAGGCCCTGTTCGCCGTCATGCGCGAACGCGGCGTCGAGGCCGTCGCCATGGAGGTCTCCAGCCACGCCCTGGTGCTGGGCCGGGTCGACGGCTGCGTCTTCGACGTCGCCGTCTTCAACAACCTCAGCCCGGAGCACATGGAGTTCCACTCCGACATGGAGGACTACTTCCAGGCCAAGGCACAGCTCTTCACCGAGCGCCGCGCCCGCCTGGGCGTGGTCAACGTCGACGACGAGTACGGACGCCGCCTCGCCAAGGAGTCGCCGATCCCGGTCGTCACCTTCTCGGCCGCCGGGGACCCGGCCGCCGACTGGCGCGCCCAGGACGTGGTCAGCGGCCACATGGACTCCACCCTGACCCTGGTCGGGCCGGAAGGACAGCGCGTACGGGCCAAGGCCCCGCTGCCCGGCCCGTTCAACGTCGCCAACACCGTCGCCGCCGTCGTCACCCTCGCCGCCGCCGGACTCGACCCGCAGACCGCCGCCGACGGCGTCGCCGCGGTTCCGGGCGTCCCCGGCCGGCTGGAGCGGGTCGACGCGGGACAGCCGTACCTGGCCGTCGTCGACTACGCCCACAAGACGGACGCCGTCGAGTCCGTGCTGCGCGCCCTGCGCGAGGTCACCGCCGGAAAGCTGCACATCGTGCTCGGCTGCGGCGGCGACCGCGACACCACCAAGCGCGGCCCGATGGGCGCCGCGGCGGCCCGGTACGCCGACACCGCCGTCCTGACCTCCGACAACCCACGCTCCGAGGACCCGCTGAAGATCCTCGCCGCGATGTTCGAGGGCGCCGTCTCCGTCCCCGCCGAGGAGCGCGCCGCCGTCCTCGTCGACGCCGACCGGGCCGCGGCCATCGCCGCCGCCGTCGCGCGCGCCGAGGCCGGCGACACCGTGCTCGTCGCGGGCAAGGGCCACGAGCAGGGCCAGGACACCGCGGGCGTCGTACGCCCCTTCGACGACCGCGCCGTGCTCCGCGCCGCCATCGAGAACCAGCAGCTCAGCGTCCGACAGGCCGAGGTGGACCAGTGATCGCCCTTTCCCTCGCCGAGATCGCCGACATCACCGGCGGGCGGCCCCACGACATACCGGATCCCTCCGCGACGGTCAGCGGCCCGGTCGTCATCGACTCCCGTCAGGTGGAGCCCGGCAGCCTCTTCGCCGCCTTCGCGGGCGAGCACGTCGACGGCCACGACTACGCCGAGCGCGCGGTCGCCGCCGGCGCCGCCGCCGTCCTGGCCGCCCGGCCCGTCGGCGTCCCCTCGATCGTGGTCGAGGACGTGGAGAGGGCGCTCGGCGCCCTCGCCCGTGCCGTCGTCGGCCGGCTCGGCACCGACGTGGTCGCACTGACCGGCTCGGCCGGCAAGACCTCCACCAAGGACCTGATCGCCCAGGTGCTCCAGCACCACGCCCCCACCGTGTGGACGCCGGGCTCCCTCAACAACGAGATCGGCCTGCCGCTCACGGCCCTGAAGGCCACCGCGGAAACCCGGCACCTGGTCCTGGAGATGGGCGCCCGAGGCATCGGCCACATCGCCTACCTCACCGGTCTGACCCCGCCGCGCATCGGCCTCGTCCTGAACGTCGGCACCGCCCACATCGGCGAGTTCGGCGGCCGCGAGGCCATCGCCCGGGCCAAGGGGGAGCTGGTCGAGGCCCTGCCGTCGGAGGCCGACGGCGGGGTCGCCGTCCTCAACGCCGACGACCTGCTGGTGCGCGCGATGGCCACCCGCACGAAGGCCCGTACGGTCCTCTTCGGCGAGGCCGAGGACGCGGACGTACGCGCCACCGAAGTGCGGATGACGCCCGCGGGACAGCCCTCCTTCACACTCCACACACCGACCGGGTGCAGCGATGTGACCTTGCGCCTGTACGGTGAGCACCACGTGTCGAACGCGCTCGCCGCGGCCGCCGTCGCCCATGTCCTGGGCATGCCAGTCGAGGAGATCGCCACCGCGCTCTCCGGGGCGGGCACCCTGTCCCGGTGGCGCATGGAGGTCACCGAGCGGGCGGACGGCGTCACGATCGTCAACGACGCCTACAACGCGAACCCCGAATCCATGCGGGCCGCCCTGCGCGCACTGGCCGCGATGGGCGGCGCCGGCAAGGAGGGCGGGGGACGTACGTGGGCGGTGCTCGGTCCCATGGCCGAGCTCGGTGACGCGTCGCTGGCCGAGCACGACGCGGTGGGGCGGCTTGCCGTCCGGCTCAACGTGAGCAGGCTCGTGGCAGTCGGGGGCAGGGAAGCGTCCTGGCTGCAGCTGGGCGCATATAACGAGGGTTCGTGGGGTGAGGAGTCGGTGCTCGTGTCCGACGCGCAGGCGGCTGTCGACCTGTTGCGCAGTGAACTGCGCCCGGGGGACGTCGTGCTGGTGAAGGCTTCCAGGTCGGTCGGTCTGGAGCGGGTGGCGCTGGCGCTGCTCCAGGGCGAGGGCGAGGTTGCCGGCCGATGAGGCAGATCCTGTTCGCCGGTGTCATCGGCATGTTCTTCACCGTCATCGGCACCCCGCTGCTGATCAAGCTGCTGGCCCGCAAGGGCTACGGCCAGTTCATCCGCGACGACGGCCCGCGCGGCCACGCCGGCAAGAAGGGCACGCCCACCATGGGCGGTATCTCCTTCATCCTGGCCACGCTCATCGCATACGCCCTGACGAAGGTCATCACAGGCGAGGAGCCGTCCTTCTCGGGCCTGCTGGTCCTGTTCCTGATGGCGGGCATGGGCCTGGTCGGCTACCTCGACGACTACATCAAGATCGTCAAGCGGCGCTCGCTCGGTCTGCGCGCCAAGGCCAAGATGGCCGGCCAGCTGATCGTCGGCATCGCCTTCGCGGTGCTCGCGCTCCAGTTCAAGGACTCGCGCGGGCTCGCCCCGGCCTCGACCAAGCTCTCGTTCGTCACGGACTTCGGCTGGGCCATCGGCCCGGTGCTGTTCGTGGTCTGGGCCCTGTTCATGATCCTGGCCATGTCCAACGGCGTGAACCTGACCGACGGTCTGGACGGCCTCGCCACCGGCGCCGCCGTGATGGTCTTCGGCGCCTACACCTTCATCGGCGTCTGGCAGTTCCAGGAGTCCTGCGCCAACGCGGCGACCCTGACCAATCCGAACGCCTGCTTCGAGGTCCGAGACCCACTGGACCTCGCGGTCGTCGCCTCCGCCCTCATGGGAGCCTGCTTCGGCTTCCTGTGGTGGAACACCTCGCCCGCCAAGATCTTCATGGGCGACACCGGCTCGCTCGCGCTCGGCGGCGCGCTCGCGGGTCTCGCCATCTGCTCCCGCACGGAGTTCCTGATGGCCCTCCTCGGCGGCCTCTTCGTGCTCATCACGATGTCGGTCGTCATCCAGGTCGGCTCCTTCAAGCTGACCGGCAAGCGAGTCTTCCGAATGGCCCCGCTCCAGCACCACTTCGAACTCAAGGGCTGGTCCGAAGTCCTCGTCGTGGTCCGCTTCTGGATCATCCAGGGCATGTGCGTGATCGTGGGTCTCGGCCTCTTCTACGCGGGATGGGCAGCGGACAAGTGACCCCCTGGCAGGACCGGAACATCACCGTCGCCGGCCTCGGCGTGAGCGGCATCAGCGCCGCCCGCGCCCTGGCCGGCCTCGGCGCCGTCGTGACCGTCGTCGACGGCGGCGACAGCGAGGGCCACCGGGCCCGCGCCGCCGAGCTGGAGGCGGAGGCCAAGGGCGTCACCGTGCGCCTGGGCGACGCCGAGACCCTCCCCGAGGGCACCGAGCTCGTCGTCACCTCGCCCGGCTGGAAGCCCGACAGCCCGCTGTTCGCGGCCGCCGCCGCGGCCGGGGTGGACGTCGTGGGCGACGTCGAGATCGCCTGGCGGCTGCGCGGCGAGAACGCCGCCCCCTGGCTCGCGATCACCGGCACCAACGGCAAGACCACCACCACCCAGATGCTGGCCTCGATCCTGCGGGCGGCCGGTCTGAAGACCGCGGCCGTCGGCAACATCGGCACCCCCATCATCGACGTGGTCACCGGCGAGGAGACGTACGACGTCTTCGCCGTGGAACTCTCCAGCTACCAGCTGCACTGGGCGCCCTCCGTACGGGCCCACTCGGCGGCCGTGCTCAACCTGGCCCCGGACCACCTCGACTGGCACGGCTCCATGGAGGCGTACGCCGCCGACAAGGGCCGCATCTACGAGGGCAACACGGTCGCCTGCGTCTACAACGTCGCCGACCCGGCCACCGAGCGGCTGGTCGAGGAGGCCGACGTCGAGGAGGGCTGCCGGGCCATCGGCTTCACCCTCGGCGCCCCCGCCCCCTCCATGCTCGGCGTGGTCGACGGGATCCTCGTCGACCGGGCGTTCGTGCAGGACCGGCAGAAGAACGCGCAGGAGCTGGCGCACGTCGACGACGTCAACCCGCCCGCCCCGCACAACATCGCCAACGCCCTCGCCGCGGCCGCCCTGGCCCGCGCCTTCGGCGTCGAGCCGCGCGCCGTGCGCGACGGGCTGCGCGACTTCCGCCCCGACGCGCACCGCGTGGCGTACGTGGACGAGGTCGACGGGGTCCGCTACGTCGACGACTCCAAGGCCACCAACACCCACGCGGCCGAGGCCTCCCTGGCGGCCTTCGAGCCGGTCGTCTGGATCGCCGGCGGCCTCGCCAAGGGCGCGACCTTCGACGAGCTCGTGCAGAAGTCCGCGAAGCGGCTGCGCGGCGTGGTGCTCATGGGCGCCGACCGGGCGCTGATCGCCGAGGCGCTGGCGCGACACGCGCCCGAGGTCCCGGTGACCGACCTCGAACGGACCGACACTGGGGCGATGCTCGCAGCGGTCCGGGAGGCGGCCCGGCTCGCGGAACCCGGGGACACCGTCCTGCTGGCACCCGCGTGCGCCTCGATGGACATGTTCGCGAACTACAACAAGCGGGGCGACGCGTTCGCCGACGCGGTGCGCGAACTCGCCTCCGGGAGCGCCGCGGACCCGGCCTAGCCGAGGGCGCCCGACAGGTTCCCTCCGGCCGGCTGCTCGCCCCGTACGAGTGGAGGGGAAGATCACAGATGCCGGCCAGACAGATGCTGCCGGGACGGCGGCCCCCCGCCGTCAAGGCGCAGGGCCGCAAACGTCCCGCCCCCGCCGACCGGCGGCCCGCCCGGCGCGGGCCGCTGGAGCGGCTGCGGCGTACGCGGCGGCAGTTGACGAAGGCCTGGGACCGCCCGCTCACGGCGTATTACCTGATTTTCGGCAGCTCGCTGCTCATCACCGTGCTCGGCCTGGTGATGGTCTACTCGGCGTCCATGATCAAGGCCCTCCAGCTGGGCCTGGGGGACGCCTACTTCTTCAAGAAGCAGTTCCTGGCCGCCGTCATCGGCGGCGTCCTCCTGTTCGCCGCCTCGCGCATGCCGGTCAAACTCCACCGCGCGCTGTCGTACCCCGTGCTCGCCGGCACCCTGTTCCTGATGGTCCTGGTCCAGGTCCCCGGGATAGGGATCTCCATCAACGGCAACCAGAACTGGATCTCCCTGGGCGGCCCCTTCATGCTCCAGCCCAGCGAGTTCGGCAAGCTGGCGCTGATCCTGTGGGGCGCCGACCTGCTGGCCCGCAAGGGCGACAAGGGGCTGCTGACCCAGTGGAAGCACCTGTTGGTGCCGCTCGTCCCGGTCGCCTTCCTGCTCCTCGGACTGATCATGCTCGGCGGGGACATGGGCACCGCGATGATCCTCGGAGCCGTCCTGTTCGGCCTGTTGTGGCTCGCCGGGGCGCCCACGCGGATGTTCGTCGGCGTGCTCGTCTTCGCGGGTGTGATCGTCGCACTGCTCATCAAGACCAGCCCCCACCGCATGGACCGGCTCGCCTGCATCGGGGCGACCGAACCGGGCAGGAACGACCTCTGCTGGCAGGCCGTGCACGGGATCTACGCCCTCGCGTCCGGCGGATGGTTCGGTTCCGGTCTGGGTGCGAGTGTGGAAAAATGGGGGCAACTGCCCGAAGCCCATACCGACTTCATCTTTGCCATCACCGGTGAGGAACTGGGCCTGGCGGGGACGCTGTCGGTGCTCGCCCTGTTCGCGGCCCTAGGCTATGCGGGTATCCGCGTGGCCGGACGCACGGAGGACTCCTTCGTACGGTATGCCGCGGGAGGCGTGACCACCTGGATCACGGCCCAGGCCGTGATCAACATCGGTGCGGTGCTCGGTCTGCTGCCGATCGCAGGGGTACCCCTCCCGCTGTTCTCCTACGGGGGGTCCGCCCTGCTGCCGACCATGTTCGCGGTCGGGCTGCTCATCGCGTTCGCGAGGGAGGAGCCGGCGGCGCGCGCGGCGCTCGCGATGCGAAAGCCGGGAGCCGGCTGGAGGCGGAGCGGGCCGATATGGAAGTCGATGAGACGGCGCGTCAAGAGGCGTCCGTCCGGAGAGCGGTGAATTTCGGTGCATGTCGTACTCGCCGGTGGGGGGACCGCCGGCCACATCGAGCCGGCGCTCGCCCTCGCGGATGCCCTGCGCAGGCAGGACCCGACCGTGGGCATCACCGCCCTCGGCACGGAACGCGGCCTTGAAACCCGCCTCGTACCGGAGCGCGGCTACGAACTGGGACTCATCCCCGCCGTGCCGCTGCCGCGCAAGCCCACCCCGGAGCTGATCACCGTCCCCGGGCGGCTGCGCGGCACCATCAAGGCCGCCGAGGAGATCCTCGTACGCACCAAGGCCGACGTGGTCGTCGGCTTCGGCGGCTACGTGGCCCTGCCCGGCTACCTCGCCGCCAAGCGGCTCGGGGTGCCGATCATCGTCCACGAGGCCAACGCCCGGCCCGGACTGGCCAACAAGATCGGCTCCCGCTACGCACACGCCGTCGCCGTCTCCACCCCCGACAGCAAGCTGCGCGGCGCCCGCTACGTGGGCATCCCGCTGCGCCGCTCCATCTCCACCCTCGACCGGGCCGCCGTCCGCCCCGAGGCGCGGGCCGTGTTCGGCCTGGACCCCAACCTGCCGACGCTGCTCGTCTCCGGCGGCTCGCAGGGCGCCCGCCGCCTCAACGAGACCATCCAGCAGGCCGCGCCGACCCTCCAGCGCTCCGGGATCCAGATCCTGCACGCGGTCGGCCCGAAGAACGAACTGCCGCGTGTCGACAACATGCCCGGGATGCCGCCCTACGTCCCGGTACCGTACGTGGACCGGATGGACCTCGCGTACGCCGCCGCCGACATGATGCTGTGCCGCGCGGGCGCGATGACCGTCGCCGAACTCTCCGCCGTCGGACTGCCGGCCGCCTACGTACCGCTGCCCATCGGCAACGGCGAACAGCGGCTCAACGCCCAGCCGGTGGTCAAGGCCGGCGGCGGCCTCCTCGTCGACGACGCGGAACTGACGCCCGACTGGGTGCTCGGCCAGGTCCTGCCGGTGCTGTCCGATCCGCACCGCCTGTACGAGATGTCCCGCGCCGCCGCCGAGTTCGGCCGCCGGGACGCCGACGATCTCCTCGTCGGCCTCGTCTACGAGGCGGTCGCGGCCGCACGCGGTTGACCGCAGACCCAGGAGGCGCAGGAGTGGCCGGAGCGACGACGGCACGACGCGGACCGTCCGGCCGGGCGGGCAAGGGCGACAAGGGCGCGGGCGCGCCCGGGCCGCCCCGCCCGCCCAAGTCGCCCAAGGGCACGGGCCCGCGCTGGTCCGGCAGACCCCGCAGGGTCCGCCTGCTGGTCTCCCTCGCCGCCGCGGCGCTCCTCGCCGCGGGCGGCACCTGGGCCCTCTACGGCTCCTCCTGGCTGCGCGTCGAGAAGGTCACGGCCTCCGGCACCGAGGTGCTCACCCCCGAGCAGGTCCTCTCGGCCGCGGCCGTGCCCGTCGGCGCACCCCTGGTGAGCGTCGACACCGACGAGATCGCGGACCGGGTGCGCGCCCGCCTGTCCCGCATCGATTCGGTCGATGTGGTGCGGGCCTGGCCGCACGGGATCGGGCTGAAAGTGACGGAACGCAAACCGGTCCTGCTCATCAAAAAGGGCGCGGACTTCATCGAAGTGGACGCGACGGGTGTGCGGTTCGACACGGTTGCGAAAGCACCCGTCGGCGTTCCGCTCCTCGAATTGGCCGCGGACCGCTCGCCGAGCGCCCGCCGCTTCGACGAGGAGCGCCTGCTGAGGGAGGCCGTGGGCATCGCCGGAAGCCTTCCCGACGCAGTCGCGAAGGAGACGCTGCAGGTCAAGGTGCGGTCGTTCGACTCGGTCGTCCTGGAGCTGACGAAGGGCCGCACCGCGGTGTGGGGGAGCGGCGAACTGGGTGAGGCCAAAGGCCGGGCGTTGACCGCTCTGCTGAAAGCCGCGCCCAAGGCCGACCACTTCGACGTGAGCGTTCCCACCGCCCCGGCGGTGTCCGGGAGTTGACGTCGGGTCGAGGGCCGACGCACCCTGGTTGGCCACCGATACGGGTGATCACATAGGGTGAAAAGAAAAACGGGAGGTTCGGCGTGTTCGTTGAACACGCGCTACTTGTCGACTTAGTGTCCTGTTCGGAAGAGTCCAAGGACAGGCACACCCTTAACCCTAAACTTCAGGGTCAGGGTTCGGGTCGGCGCGTACGGACCGTCCCACATTTCGGCATCAGTCGTCGCACCGCAGGCCCGCGAGGCGGCGACACGTAACTCGAGGCGAGAGGCCTTCGACGTGGCAGCACCGCAGAACTACCTCGCAGTCATCAAGGTCATCGGTGTCGGCGGCGGTGGTGTCAATGCCATCAACCGAATGATCGAGGTCGGTCTCAAGGGCGTCGAGTTCATCGCCATCAACACCGACGCCCAGGCGCTGTTGATGAGCGACGCCGACGTCAAGCTCGACGTCGGCCGAGAACTGACCCGGGGCCTCGGCGCCGGAGCCAACCCGGCCGTCGGCCGCAAGGCGGCAGAGGACCACCGCGAGGAGATCGAGGAGGTCCTCAAGGGGGCCGACATGGTCTTCGTCACCGCCGGCGAGGGCGGCGGCACCGGCACGGGCGGCGCGCCCGTCGTCGCCAACATCGCGCGCTCGCTGGGCGCCCTGACGATCGGCGTGGTCACCCGCCCGTTCACCTTCGAGGGCCGGCGCCGCGCGAACCAGGCGGAGGACGGCATCGCCGAGCTCCGCGAAGAGGTCGACACCCTCATCGTCATCCCCAACGACCGTCTGCTGTCCATCTCGGACCGCCAGGTCTCGGTGCTCGACGCGTTCAAGTCGGCCGACCAGGTGCTGCTCAGCGGCGTGCAGGGCATCACCGACCTCATCACCACCCCGGGTCTGATCAACCTCGACTTCGCCGACGTCAAGTCCGTGATGTCCGAGGCCGGCTCGGCCCTGATGGGCATCGGCTCGGCCCGCGGTGACGACCGTGCGGTGGCCGCGGCCGAGATGGCGATCTCCTCCCCGCTGCTGGAGGCGTCCATCGACGGCGCCCGCGGCGTGCTGCTCTCCATCTCCGGCGGCTCGGACCTCGGTCTCTTCGAGATCAACGAGGCCGCGCAGCTGGTGAGCGAGGCCGCGCACCCCGAGGCGAACATCATCTTCGGCGCCGTCATCGACGACGCCCTCGGCGACGAGGTCCGCGTCACGGTCATCGCGGCCGGCTTCGACGGCGGCCAGCCCCCGGCCCGCCGGGACAACGTCATCGGCGCCGCGTCCACCAAGCGCGAGGAGCCGGCCCCGGCGCCGGTCCGCGCGCCCGAGCCGGTCCGCCCGGCCTTCGGCGGACTCGGCACCGTGACCCCCCGCGAGGAGCCCCCGGCCCCGGTGGAGATCCCGGTCGAGACCGCGCCCGCCCCGCCGCAGGTCCCGACGGCCCGGCCCTACCAGGACAGCCCGGCCGAAGAGCTGGACGTTCCGGACTTCTTGAAGTGACGCTGGAGCAGCATCACGAGAGCGGCGCCCATTTCGCCTTCACCGACCGGTGGGGCGGGGTGAGCGCCGTTCCGTACGAGGAGCTCAATCTCGGCGGCGCGGTCGGTGACGACCCGGCCGCCGTTCGCGCGAACCGGGCGGCCGCCGCGAAGGGCCTGGGCATCGACCCCGGCCTGGTGGTCTGGATGAACCAGGTGCACGGGCGGGACGTGGCGGTGGTGGACGGTCCCTGGGGCGCCGACGCCGAGGTCCCCGCCGTCGACGCGGTGGTGACCGCCCGTCGGGGGCTCGCCCTCGCCGTGCTCACCGCCGACTGCACCCCCGTGCTGCTGGCCGACCCCGTCGCCGGGGTCGCCGGAGCCGCCCACGCCGGGCGGCCCGGGCTGGTCGCCGGGGTGGTGCCCGCCGCCGTCGAGGCGATGGTGGCCCTCGGCGCCGACCCCGCGCGCATCGTCGCCCGTACCGGACCCGCCGTCTGCGGGCACTGCTACGAGGTGCCGGCCGAGATGCGGGAGGCGGTCGCCGGGGAGGTGCCGGCCGCGTGGGCCGAGACCAGCTGGGGGACGCCGGCCGTCGACGTGGTCGCCGGGGTGCACGCGCAGCTCGCGGAGGCGGGGGTGGCGCACGCGCACCGTTCCCCGGTCTGCACACTGGAGTCGCGGGACCACTTCTCGTACCGCCGCGACCGGGTGACCGGGCGGCTTGCCGGATATGTCTGGTTGGACTGACTCATGACGGATCGTAAGTCCGAGCTCGCGGAGAACCTCGCGCGGGTGGAGGAGCGGATCGCGTCCGCCTGCGCGGCGGCGGGCCGGAAGCGGGACGAGGTGACCCTCATCGTGGTCACCAAGACCTACCCCGCGACCGACGTACGTCTGCTGGCGGACCTGGGGATCCGTCATGTTGCGGAAAATCGCGACCAGGATGCCGCCCCCAAGGCGGCGGCCTGCGCGGATCTGTCGCTGAACTGGCACTTCGTGGGCCAGTTGCAGACGAACAAGGTCCGTTCCGTGGCGGGATACGCGCACGTGGTGCAGTCGGTCGACCGGCCGAAGCTCGTCACGGCGCTCTCGGCGGCCGCGGTGGACCGGGGCCGCGAGATCGGCTGCCTCGTGCAGATCGCCCTCGACGCCGAGTCGGGGGAGCGCGGGACCCGGGGCGGCGCGGCGCCCGAGCAGATGGCCGAGTTGGCGGACCTCGTCGCCGGCGCGCCGGGGCTGCGGATCGACGGTCTCATGACCGTCGCCCCCCTCGCCGGGCTCTACGCGGGGCGCGAACAGGCGGCCTTCGAGCGGATGATGGAATTGTCATCCAGCCTGCGCCGGGACCATCCGGCTGCCACGATGGTGTCGGCCGGAATGAGTGCCGACCTGGAGCAGGCCGTGCTGGCGGGTGCGACACATGTACGCGTCGGCACTGCGGTACTCGGCGCGAGACCCCGGCTCGGGTAACGTCGCGAAGAAAGTCGGACCACAGCAGAAAATATGGTCATTTCCGCGGATGAGCGGACAGACCACGTGGATCGCGGGCAGTTGGTGACTTTGGTGACACAGCGACACCTGCGACAGGGCGATCCACCACAGAGCGGAGGACTCGGAGAATGGCCGGCGCGATGCGCAAGATGGCGGTCTACCTCGGCCTCGTGGAGGACGACCGGTACGACAACCCGGGGTACGACCCCGATGACGAATTCGAGCCCGAGCCGGAGCCCGAGCGCCCCCGGGAGCGGGAGCGGCGACAGCAGCCCGTGCACCAATCGCCCGTAACGGACGAACCGGTACGAGCGGTACAGCCGCCGGCGCCGCGCGAACCCCTCCCAATTCCGCCAGAAAACGGACGTCCCGCGCGAATTGCCCCCGTGGCATCCATCACACCTGACCGCACCAACCTGGAGAAGAACGCCCCCGTGATCATGCCCAAGGTCGTCTCCGAGCGGGAGCCGTACCGCATCACGACGCTGCACCCCCGGACCTACAACGAGGCCCGTACCATCGGGGAACACTTCCGTGAGGGCACCCCGGTGATCATGAATCTCACGGAGATGGACGACACCGACGCGAAGCGTCTGGTCGACTTCGCGGCCGGCCTCGTCTTCGGTCTGCACGGCAGTATTGAACGCGTGACACAGAAGGTGTTCCTGCTGTCGCCTGCTAACGTCGATGTCACGGCGGAGGACAAGGCCCGCATCGCGGAGGGCGGGTTCTTCAACCAAAGCTAGACCGATCCGTCAGATACGGGACCGGGAACAGAGCGGGAGCAGGGGAGAGGGAAGCGCGGGATGGGCATCGCACTGCAGGTGGTCTACATCGCGCTGATGTGCTTCCTCATCGTGCTGATCTTCCGACTGGTCATGGACTACGTGTTCCAGTTCGCACGTTCATGGGCACCCGGCAAGGCGATGGTGGTCGTTCTGGAGGCCACCTACACTGTCACCGATCCACCGCTCAAACTCCTTCGGCGGTTCATCCCGCCGTTGCGTCTCGGGGGCGTGGCGCTCGACCTGTCCTTCTTCGTTCTGATGATCATCGTTTACATCCTCATCAGCTTCGTGAGCACCGCTGCGAGAAGCGTGTGAACGATGAGCTCCCCCGCGCCTGCGGGGACAGTCCCGATACGGTCCTGCCGACTGCCGACGACTACGTAGAGGTGAAGAAGACATGCCGCTGACTCCCGAGGACGTGCGGAACAAGCAGTTCACGACCGTCCGCCTGCGAGAAGGCTATGACGAGGACGAGGTCGATGCCTTCCTCGACGAGGTCGAAGCCGAGCTGACCCGTCTGCTGCGCGAGAACGAGGACCTGCGCGCCAAGCTGGCCGCCGCCACGCGCGCGGCCGCGCAGAGCCAGCAGCAGGCCAACATGCGCAAGCCGGAGCCCCAGGACCAGCGAGGCCCGGGCGCCCCCGTGCCGGCGGCCATATCCGGCCCGCCGCAGCCGCAGCAGCCGCAGATGGGACCGCCGCAGCTGCCGGGCGGCCAGCCCCAGCTGCCTCCGGGCCCCGGCGGACACGGACCGCAGGGTCCGGGCCCGATGGGCGGCCCCATGCAGCAGCAGTCCATGGGTGGCCAGCACCCGATGGCGCCGCAGCAGCAGATGCAGCAGCAGCCCATGCCGCAGCAGATGCAGCAGCAGTCCATGGGCGGCCAGAACCAGCTCGGCCAGCCCATGGGCCAGCAGATGCAGCCCATGGGGCAGCAGATGCAGCAGATGGGCCAGCAGATGCAGCCCATGCAGCAGCCGCAGCTCCCGCAGCAGGGCCCCGGTGGCGACAGCGCCGCCCGCGTCCTGTCGCTCGCGCAGCAGACCGCCGACCAGGCGATCGCGGAGGCCCGTTCCGAGGCCAACAAGATCGTCGGCGAGGCCCGTTCGCGCGCCGAGGGCCTGGAGCGGGACGCCCGCGCCAAGGCCGACGCGCTGGAGCGGGACGCGCAGGAGAAGCACCGCGTCGCGATGGGCTCCCTGGAGTCCGCCCGCGCCACGCTGGAGCGCAAGGTCGAGGACCTGCGGGGCTTCGAGCGTGAGTACCGTACGCGTCTGAAGTCCTACCTGGAGTCGCAGCTGCGCCAGCTGGAGACCCAGGCCGACGACTCCCTGGCCCCGCCGCGCACCCCGGCCGGCCCGGCCCTGCCGCCGTCGCCGTCCCCGTCGATGGCTCCGGCCGGCGCCATGGGCATGGGCGGCCCGTCCCCGATGGGCGGTCCCTCCCCCATGGGCGGTCCCTCCCCGATGAGCGGTGCGCCGTCCTACGGCGGGCAGCAGCAGATGTCCCCGGCGATGACGCAGCCGATGGCTCCGGTGCGGCCGGCTGCTCCGCAGCCGATGCAGCAGGCGCCGTCGCCGATGCGTGGCTTCCTGATCGACGAGGACGACAACTGACGTAGCCGTCGGCAGTCTCTACGGGCCGGGCCCGGACCCCTCACGGGGATCCGGGCCCGGCCCGTTTTCCGTCCCCGCCAGGGGGGTGGGGGAATGCGAAAGCGGCGCCCTCCGGGAGGAGGGCGCCGCTTCGTTCAGCCGGTGGCTACGCCTTGCGGAGGCGGAACGTCAGGCCGAGGGGCTCGTCCGCGAAGGGGTCGCCGTACGAGGCGTCGGCCTCGCCCGTCGCGAAGTCCGTGGCGAGGACCTCGTCCGCGATCAGGGCCGCGTGGTCGGTCAGGGCCGTGACCACCTCGGGGTCCGACGAGGACCAGCGCAGGGCGATGCGGTCCGCGACGTCGAGGCCGGAGTTCTTGCGGGCCTCCTGGATCAGCCGGATCGCGTCACGGGCCAGGCCCGCCAGCCGCAGTTCCGGGGTGATCTCCAGGTCGAGGGCGACCGTCGCGCCGGAGTCCGAGGCCACCGACCAGCCCTCGCGCGGGGTCTCGGTGATGATGACCTCCTCCGGGGTGAGGGTGACCTCCTCCCCGTTCACCGTCACGACCGCCGAGCCGGAGCGCAGGGAGAGGGACAGGGCGGCGGCGTCCGCCGCGGCCACGGCCTTCGCCACGTCCTGCACGCCCTTGCCGAAGCGCTTGCCCAGCGCCCGGAAGTTCGCCTTCGCCGTCGTGTCCACCAGCGAGCCGCCCACCTCGGAGAGGGAGGCCAGGGAGGAGACGTTCAGCTCCTCCGTGATCTGGGCCTGGAGCTCCGGCGACAGCGCGTCGAAGCCCACGGCGCCGACCAGCGCCCGGGAGAGGGGCTGACGGGTCTTGACGCCCGACTCGGCGCGCGTGGCCCGGCCCAGCTCCACCAGGCGGCGGACCAGCAGCATCTGCTGGGACAGGGTCGGGTCGATCGCCGACGCGTCGGCCGCCGGCCAGGTCGACAGGTGCACCGACTCCGGCGCCTCCGGCGTGACCGGGACGATCATGTCCTGCCAGACCCGCTCCGTGATGAACGGGGTGAGGGGCGCCATCAGCCGGGTGACCGTCTCGACGACCTCGTGCAGCGTGCGCAGGGCCGCCTTGTCGCCCTGCCAGAACCGGCGGCGCGAGCGGCGCACGTACCAGTTGGACAGGTCGTCCACGAAGGCGGACAGCAGCTTGCCGGCGCGCTGGGTGTCGTACGACTCCATCGCCTCCGTGACCTCGGAGACGAGGGTGTTCAGCTCCGACAGCAGCCAGCGGTCCAGGACCGTGCGGTCCGCCGGCGCCGGGTCGGCCGCCGACGGGGCCCAGTTCGACGTACGGGCGTACAGGGCCTGGAAGGCCACCGTGTTCCAGTACGTGAGGAGCGTCTTGCGGACGACCTCCTGGATCGTGCCGTGGCCCACGCGCCGCGCCGCCCACGGGGAGCCGCCGGCCGCCATGAACCAGCGCACCGCGTCCGCGCCGTGCTGGTCCATGAGCGGGATCGGCTGGAGGATGTTGCCCAGGTGCTTGGACATCTTGCGGCCGTCCTCGGCGAGGATGTGGCCCAGGCAGACCACGTTCTCGTACGAGGACTTGTCGAAGACCAGCGTGCCGACCGCCATCAGGGTGTAGAACCACCCGCGGGTCTGGTCGATCGCCTCCGAGATGAACTGCGCCGGGTAGCGCTTCTCGAAGATCTCCTTGTTCTTGTACGGGTAGCCCCACTGCGCGAACGGCATCGAGCCCGAGTCGTACCAGGCGTCGATGACCTCCGGCACGCGGACGGCGGTCAGGGAGCAGCCCTCGTGCGTGCACGTGAACGTGACGTCGTCGATGTACGGGCGGTGCGGGTCCAGGGCGGAGTGGTCCTGCCCGGACAGCTCGCTCAGCTCGGCGCGGGAGCCGACGCAGGTGAGGTGGTCCTCCTCGCAGCGCCAGATCGGCAGCGGGGTGCCCCAGTAGCGGTTGCGGGAGAGCGCCCAGTCGATGTTGTTGTTCAGCCAGTCGCCGAAGCGGCCCTGCTTGACCGACTCCGGGAACCAGTTGGTCTTCTCGTTCTCCCGCAGCATCGCGTCCTTGACGGCGGTGGTGCGGATGTACCAGGACGGCTGCGCGTAGTAGAGCAGGGCCGTGTGGCAGCGCCAGCAGTGCGGGTAGCTGTGCTCGTAGGCGATGTGCTTGAAGAGCAGGCCGCGCGCGTCGAGGTCGGCGGTCAGCTTCTCGTCGGCCTTCTTGAAGAAGACGCCGCCGACCAGCGGGACCTCCTCCTCGAAGGTGCCGTCGGGGCGGACCGGGTTCACGACCGGCAGGCCGTACGCGCGGCAGACCGCGAGGTCGTCGGCGCCGAAGGCGGGGGACTGGTGGACCAGACCGGTGCCGTCCTCGGTCGTCACGTACTCGGCGTTCACGACGTAGTGGGCGGGCTCGGGGAACTCCACCAGGGAGAACGGACGCTCGTACGTCCAGCGCTCCATCTCCTTGCCCGTGAAGGACGGGCCGGTGGCCTCCCAGCCCTCGCCGAGCGCCTTCTCCAGCAGCGGCTGGGCGACGACGAGCTTCTCGTCGCCGTTCGTGGCGACGACGTACGTGACGTCGGGGTGCGCGGCCACGGCCGTGTTGGACACCAGGGTCCAGGGGGTCGTCGTCCACACCAGCAGGGCCGCCTCGCCGGCGAGCGGGCCCGAGGTCAGCGGGAAGCGGACGTAGACGGAGGGGTCGACGACCGTCTCGTAGCCCTGCGCCAGCTCGTGGTCCGAGAGACCCGTGCCGCAGCGCGGGCACCACGGGGCGACGCGGTGGTCCTGGACCAGCAGGCCCTTGTTGAAGATCTCCTTCAGCGACCACCACACCGATTCCACGTACTCGGGGTCCATGGTCCGGTACGCGTCGTCCAGGTCGACCCAGTAGCCCATGCGGGTCGTGAGCTCGGTGAACGCGTCGGTGTGGCGGGTCACGGACTCGCGGCACTTGGCGTTGAACTCGGCGATGCCGTACGCCTCGATGTCCTGCTTGCCGTTGAAGCCGAGCTCCTTCTCGACGGCGAGCTCGACGGGCAGGCCGTGGCAGTCCCAGCCGGCCTTGCGGGCCACGTGGTAGCCGCGCATGGTGCGGAAGCGGGGGAAGACGTCCTTGAAGACGCGGGCCTCGATGTGGTGGGCGCCGGGCATGCCGTTCGCGGTGGGCGGGCCCTCGTAGAAGACCCACTCGGGGCGTCCCTCGGACTGCTCCAGGGTCTTCGCGAAGGTCTTGCTCTCGCGCCAGAAGTCGAGGACGGCGTGTTCGAGGGCGGGCAGGTCGACCTGGGCGGGTACCGGGCGGTATTGCGGCGGTGTGGTCATGAGGCTGAACTCTTCCTCCGGCGGGTTGTCACTTCCGTCCGGAGGGACGAGAGCGTCTGCTGCTCCCGCGGTACCACCCTCCTTGGCCTCCGGACGGGTCCGGCGGCCCCCTCATTGGGGTGCGAAGCCGGTTCTACCGGCCCCACGGGAATCCCGTGCGGGCTTTCTTCCGGCGGCTCCGGGGTGATCCTTCACATCGCGCTCGCCCCCGGGCTCTCACCGTCCCCGGGTCGCTCCTGGCTGCGTCCGACGCTACTCGTCCCCATCCATGCCTTTCGCTGCGCCCAGTGTACGGGCCGGGGCGCGCGTCGGCAGACCGGTTTACGGCGGGGCGCGGCGGGTCCGCGGAGGGGGCCGGGCGCGCCCCGTACGGACCGATGGGCCGGTCGTGGATCCGCTGGGGCGGGTGGGGCGGATTACGGGGGCTTCCGCTGGGCACAACGGATGCAGGTTGACCTCGATGGACGCGTGGCCCGTTGCCGTGGGGTCGGAGGCGATTTATCGTTCCGGCACGATTTGGCTAAAAAGGGCCACATCCGGTGAAAAGGGGCCGCGGCCATGGTGGCGAAGAAGACGGCGACACGGGAGGTGGCTGTCATGCCGGGCTCCACGCCAGTGCCTCCGGCGGACGCGAAGGCACGGCCCGGCGGGGCGAAGAAGGCCCCGGCGGCCAAGGACGCCTCGGTACGGAAGGCCCCAGCCAGGACGGCCCCGGCCAAGACGGCCCCGGCGAAGAAGCAGGCTCCGGCCAAGAAGGCGGCGGCGAAGAAGGAGGCGGCGGCCGAGCAGGCTCCGGCCAAGAAGGCGGCGGCCAAGAAGACCGCGGTCGACGCGGCTCCGGCCAGGAAGACCGCAGCCGGCAAGGCCTCCGCCAAGAAGGCGGCGAAGACGGCCGGTACGGCGGCGGTGGCGGCCGAGCGCACCACGAGCAGGGCCACGGCCAAGGCGGCCGGGGCCGAGGGGGCGGCCGCGGCCGCGCGGAAGACGGGAGCTCGGAAAGTGGTTGCCAAGAAGACTGCGGGTACGGCCCGGAAGACGGCCGCCGAGGACACCGCCGGCGGGCTCGTGGCCGCGCCCCCCGGCGAACTGGCCGTACGCCCCGGGGAGGACCCCTGGACCGCCGGGGAGGTCGCGGAGGCCCGTACGGAGCTCCTCTCCGAGGTGATGCGGCTGCGCGTGGAGCTGGAGGCCTCCGAGATGGCCATCTCGGGCCTGATGCGGGACTCGGGCGACGGAGCGGGCGACGACCAGGCCGACACCGGCACCAAGAACATCACCCGCGAGTCCGAGCTGGCCCTGGCCGCGAACGCCACCTCCATGCTGGAGCAGACCGAGCGGGCCCTGGAACGGCTGGAGGCGGGCACGTACGGGCTCTGCGAGAACTGCGGCAAGCCCATCGGCAAGGCGCGGATGCAGGCCTTCCCGCGCGCCACGCTGTGCGTGGACTGCAAGCAGAAGCAGGAGCGAAGGCACTAGCCAGGACGCACGCACACTGACGTACCCTCGTGTCTCGTCGGGATCGAGCTAGTTCGAGGGACTCACGTGGCAGAGGCGGAGCGCATCATCGGTACGCCGGAGGTCGGGGACGACGCCGAGCCGCAGTCGGAGCCCGCCGTGCCCCGCGGGCGCAGGCGGATCGCGGCGCTGCTGGTCGTGGCGGTGCTGGCGTACCTGCTCGACCTCGGCAGCAAGATGCTGGTCGTGGCGCGGCTGGAACACCGGCCGCCGATCGAGATCGTCGGGAACCTGCTGAAGTTCGACGCCATCCGCAACCCCGGCGCGGCCTTCGGCTTCGGCGCGGCCTTCACGATCATCTTCACGGTGATCGCGTCGACCGTGATCGTGGTGATCGTCCGGCTGGCCCGCAAGCTGTACAGCCTGCCGTGGGCGATCGCCCTGGGCCTGCTGCTCGGCGGCGCGCTGGGCAACCTGACCGACCGGATCTTCCGCTCGCCGGGGGTCTTCCGGGGGGCCGTGGTCGACTTCATCGCGCCGGCCCACTTCGCCGTGTTCAACCTCGCCGACTCGGCGATCGTGTGCGGCGGGATCCTGATCGTCCTGCTGTCGTTCAAGGGCCTGGACCCGGACGGCACCGTCCACAAGGACTGACGGCGGCCCGCGCGCGGGAATGGTCGTCCGCCGAGTCCTGCATACTCGACGGGTGAGTACGATTCCCGAGATCCGCACCCTGCCCGTTCCCGATGGCCTGGAAGGCGAGCGCGTCGACGCCGCCATCGCCCGTATGTTCGGTTTTTCCCGGACGAAGGCGGCCGAGCTGGCGTCGGAGGGGAAGGTCTCGGTCGACGGCAGCGTCGTCGGCAAGTCCGAGCGCGTGCACGGCGGTGCCTGGCTCGAAGTCGAGATGCCGGCGCCCCCGCGGCCGGTCGAGCTGGTGGCCGAGCCGGTGCCCGGCATGGAGATCATCCACGACGACGACGACGTCGTGGTCATCATGAAGCCGGTGGGCGTCGCCGCGCACCCGAGCCCCGGCTGGACCGGCACCACGGTCATCGGCGGCCTCGCCGCGGCCGGCTACCGGATCTCCACCTCGGGCGCGTCCGAGCGCCAGGGCATCGTGCACCGCCTCGACGTCGGCACCTCCGGCCTGATGGCCGTGGCCAAGTCGGAGCGGGCGTACACCTCGCTGAAGAACCAGTTCCGCGAGCGGGTCGTGGACAAGCGGTACCACGCGCTGGTGCAGGGGCACCCGGACCCGATGAGCGGCACCATCGACGCGCCGATCGGACGGCACCCGAGCGCCGACTACAAGTGGGCGGTGACCCAGGACGGCAAGGCGTCGGTCACCCACTACGACCTGATCGAGGCGTTCCGGGCGGCGTCGCTGCTGGACATCAAGCTGGAGACGGGTCGTACGCACCAGATCCGCGTGCACATGTCGGCGCACCGGCACCCGTGCGTCGGTGACCTGACGTACGGCGCCGACCCGACGGTCGCGAAGCGGCTGGGGCTCACGCGGCAGTGGCTGCACGCGGTGCGGCTCGGGTTCGAGCACCCGGCGGACGGTCAGTGGGTGGAGTTCGAGAGCGGCTACCCCGCCGACCTCCAGCACGCCCTGGACGTCATCCGGGCCGAAAGCCAGTAGGAGGGCCCTGCGGGGCGGGGCTTCAATCCCCGGGCCGAGCGCAGCGGTGCGGCAGGGTGGGCGGGTGGATCAGCTCGCTCTGCTCTTCGTGCTGCTGCTCGGGGCCGTCGTCACCGTTCCGCTCGGGGACCGGCTCGGGCTGCCCGCGCCCGTCCTGATGACCCTCGGCGGGGTCGCGCTGGCGTTGGTGCCGGTCGTGCCCAACGTCGACGTCCCGCCCGAGTACATCCTTCCGCTGCTCCTGCCGCCCCTGCTGTACGCCTCCGCGCAGCGCACCTCCTGGCGGCAGTTCGCGGCCAACGTCCGCCCGATCCTGCTGCTGGCGGTGGCCCTGGTCTTCGTGACCACCGCCGCCGTGGCCGCCGTGGCGAACGCCGTCGTGCCCGGGCTGCCCCTCGCGGCGGCCGTCGCGCTCGGGGCGCTCGTCGCCCCGCCCGACCCCGTCGCGGCCACCGCCGTGGCCGGCTCGCTCGGGCTGCCGCGCCGGATGGTGTCGATCCTGGAGGGCGAGGGGCTGTTCAACGACGTCACCGCCATCGTGCTGTACCACGTGGCCATCGCCGCCGCCGTGAGCGGCAGCTTCTCCTGGCCCGACGCGCTCGGCGAGTTCGTCCTGTCCGCGGTGGTCGCCGTGGCCGTCGGTTTCGCCCTCGGCTGGGCCACGAACCGGCTGATGGACGGGCTCGGGGACGCCACCCTGCAGATCGGGCTGACGGTGCTGGTGCCGTTCGTCTCCTACGTGCTCGCCGAGGAGCTCCAGGGCTCGGGGGTGCTGGCCGTGCTGACCACCGCCCTGTTCCTCGCCGAGTACGCGACCGACGCCGACGACGTGCTGGGGCGCTTGGCCGGGCACACCTTCTGGGAGGTCATCGACGTCCTCGTCACCGGTGTGGCCTTCGGGCTGATCGGGCTGGAACTGCACAACGTCTTCGGCGTGGCGAAGGGCCGCGAGTGGGAGATGGCCGGCTGGGCGGCCGCCGTGGTCGCGGTCGTGGTCGCCGTACGGCTGGCGTGGCTGCTGCCGGCCGGCTGGCTGGCGAAGAAGCTGCACGGCCGGCGCGACTACGACGAGGAGATCCCGCTGAGCTGGCGGGAGAGCGTGGTGATGTGGTGGGCCGGGATGCGCGGGGTGGCCTCGGTGGCACTGGCGCTGGCCATTCCGTTCAGGACGGACGCCGGTGAGCCCTTCCCCGACCGGGACGAGATCGTCTTCATCGCCTTCGCCGTGATCATGGCGACCCTGGTGTTCCAGGGGCTGACCCTGCCCTGGCTGGTGCGGCGGCTGGGGGTGGAGGCGGACACGGACGCCGAACGCGAGAGCGAGCGGGGGCTCGCGCTGCGCGCGGCGAAGGCGGCGAAGCGGCGGCTCAAGGAGATCGAGGAGGCCGAGGACCTTCCCGAGGACCTGGTGGAGGTCCTGTACCGGCGCGCGTACGACGTGGGGGCGAGGATCAGCCCCGACCTGGTCGACGAGGAGCGGCGGGAGGCGTACGCGAAGCGGGTGGAGCGGATCCGGCAGGTCCAGCGGATCCAGCGGGAGATGATGTCCGCCGCCCGCCACGAGGTGCTGGCCGCCCGCAGCGAACCGGGGGCCGACCCGGAGATCGTCGACCGGGTGCTGCGGCACCTGGACGTGCGCAGCCTCAGGAGCAGCTAGGCCGGGTCCGGCCGGGCCGCTTCCGAGGTGGTGACGCGGGGGAGGGCGTGCGGGTGCGCGGCCGCCAGCCAGGTGATCATCCGCTCGCGGACCGCGCAGCGCAGGGTCCACACGTCGTCGCCGTCCTTGGCGGTGACCACGGCGCGGACCAGGATGGTGTTCGGTGTGGTGTCCGTCACGGCCAGGCTGCCCGTGCGGCCGTCCCACTCGGGGATGTCCTTCAGCAGTTCCGCGAGTTTGTCCCGCATGAGGGGGAGCGGCGCCGAGTGGTCCAGGTGCCAGAAGACCGTGCCGGTCATCTGGGCGCCGCCGCGCGACCAGTTCTCGTACGGCTTGCTCGTGAAGTACGAGACCGGCATCGTGATGCGGCGCTCGTCCCAGGTGCGGACCACCAGGAAGGTCAGGGTGATCTCCTCGACCTTGCCCCACTCCTTGTCCACGACCACCGTGTCCCCGATGCGCACGGTATCGCCGAAGGCGATCTGCAGCCCGGCGAAGAGGTTGCCGAGGGAGGCCTGGGCGGCGATGCCGGCCACGATGCCGAGGACTCCGGCCGAGGCCAGCACGGACGCGCCGACCGTGCGCATCGGCGGGAAGGTCAGCAGCATCGCGGCGGCGGCGACCACCACGGCGACGGCGGTGACCACCCGCTGGATCAGCGTGACCTGGGTGCGGACCCGGCGCACCCGTGCGTCGTCGGGCGCGGAGGCGGCGTAGCGGGCGTAGGCCGTGTCGACGACCGCTGTCGCGATGCCGACGAGCAGCCAGGCCGTCGAGGCGATCTGGACCAGGGTCAGGACGTGGCCCACGGCGGCCGCGTGACCGGGGAGGATGTGCGCCGGCCGGTACGCGGCCTGCAGCGCGGCCGTGCCGAGGACGAGCCGGAAGGGCAGGCCGCAGCGGCGCAGCAGCCCCCACAGCGGGGTCTCGGTGTGCCGGGCGTCGGCCTGGCGCAGCAGCAGGTCGAGCAGCCAGCCGGCGACCAGGGTGAGGATCAGCACGGCGCAGACGACGATCGAGGGACGCAGGACGTTCTCCATCTCCATGCCGGAGAACCTATCCACGGGGCGCCGCCGGACTCCTCCCTTTGCGCGCAATGGCACGATGGGAGGCATGAACATCATGCTCTTCCACTCGACGTACGGGCTGCGGCCCGCGGTGCAGGCGGCGGCCGACCGGCTGCGTGCCGCCGGACACCGGGTAGAGGTGCCCGACCTCTTCGAGGGCCGTACGTTCGGGACGTTCGAGGAGGGGGTGGCGCACTTGGAGGAGGTCGGCCGCGACGAGCTGCTCAAGCGGGCGGTCCTGGCCTCGGCGCCCTTCTCCGACCAGGGCCTGGTCTACGCCGGTTTCGACTTCGGCGGCTCCGTCGGCCAGCACCTGGCGCTGGCCGACGACAAGGCGCGCGGGCTGCTGCTCCTGCACGGTACGGCGGACCTGGAGGACGACGCCTCGGCGGACGAACTGCCGGTGCAGCTGCACATGGCGGACCCGGACCCCTTCGAGACGCACGACTGGCTGACGGCCTGGTACCTGAGGATGCGGCGGGCCGGGGCGGACGTGGAGATCCACAGCTACCCGGGTGCCGGGCACCTGTTCACGGACCCGGACCTGGACGACTACGACGCGGACGCCGCCGAGGAGGTCTGGCGGATCGCGCTGGCGTTCCTCGACAGCCTGTAGGGATGCGGAACGGGCGAGGCCCGGCGCGGGATGCGCCGGGCCTCGCCGCGTTCAGCGGTGGTACGTGCGCGGTCAGGCGCGGTAGGCCGTCCACATGCTCTTCATGCGCGACACCTGGCCGGCGGTGAACTGGTACATGCAGGAGTCGTACGTGTAGTCCATGAAGTTGTGGATCGGGTCGACGCCCGCCTTGCTGGCGCAGGAGTCACGGCCGGTCGGGCACTCGAAGGCAGCGCTCTTCTCGGCCGGGGTGTCGGAGACCGAGTCGCCGCTGCCCGAGCAGCCGCCCTGGAAGGTGTGGTACAGGCCCATCCAGTGGCCGACCTCGTGGGTGGCGGTGTCGCCCTCGTTGTAGTTGGCGGCGGAGCCGCCGGGCAGCGAGGAGTTGAGGAGGACGACGCCGTCCATCTGCGGGGCGGAGTTGTAGGAGCTCGGGAAGGTCGCCCAGCCGAGGAGGCCGCCGCCGAGGTTGGCGGTGTAGAGGTTGAGCGCGTTCTTGCCGCCCTTGCGCAGGGCGGTCTTCATGTCCTTCTCGGCCTGGGTGCCGTCGGAGACGTTGTACCAGGCGTCGTTGTCGGTGTAGTCGGTGCCGGCCAGGGAGAACTGGAAGCCGGAGTCGACGTTGCCGTTGCCCTGGCCGCTGTAGGCGGCGTTCAGGACGTTGATCTGGTTGGTGATGTCCGTGGCGGTCAGCTTGCCGGCGGTGCCGGAGGTGATCACGTGGACGTACACCGGGATGGTGGTCGCGGCGGCCAGGGAGGTGGCGCCCTCGCGTGCGCCGTAGACCTGCTGCGGCGACAGCTGCATCTGGCTGAGCTTCTTGGTGAGGTCCGCGTCCATGGCCTTGGTCTGGGCCTCGGACAGCTCGTTCGGCTCGGCCGCGTGGGTGTCCTTGGGCTTCGAGACACGGGCGTTGGCGGGGGCGGAGCCCTCGGCACAGGCCTCGGCGCCGGTCTGGGGGGCGGCGGCGACGGTGGTGGGGGCCGTCAGCGGGGCGAAGGCCAGGGTGGAGGCCAGAACGGCCGTGCCCATGAGGCGGCGGCGGAGAAGGGGGGATATGCGGGCAGCAGCGCGCACGGTAACTCCTCGCAAGCGTGGTGGGGGGTGAGGGATTTCCTCACGCTGGCCGGAAGTTTATGTGTGCATGTCATTCACTTCGCAAGTACCCGGAAGTTAAAGATTTGTTGCCTGCGGTACACACGGGGCTCCTGACCTGTATCAGGAGCCCCGTCGCACAGAAGATTTGACGGTACGTCAGTCCGCTCAGCGGACCGGCTGGTCGACCCGCTCCACCTTCTGCGTGCCGTTCAGGGTGCGGTACGAACGGGCCCAGGAGGAGGTCGCGTCCTGGCGCCGCTTGTCCGAGACCACGTAGTAGTCCATCTGCGAACGCTCGGCCGTCACGTCCAGCACGCCGTAGCCGTGCGAGTCCATGTCCAGCCACTTCACGTGCCAGTTCGCGGCCTTGATGGCCGATTCCGCCACCACCGAGACGGTGTGCGGCAGCACGTGCAGCGTGTCGTCTATGTTGTCGGAGGTCACCGAGGTGATCACGAACTCGGTCGCCGCCGTGCCCGATCCCGGGTACGTGGCCATGTTCACCGGCACGTCGTTCGCCCACGCCATGTGGATGTCGCCGGTCAGGAACACCGTGTTCTTGATGTTCCGGTCCTTCAAGTGGCCCAGGAGCTCCTTGCGATCGTCCGTGTAGCCGTCCCACTGGTCCACGTTGGCCGCGATGCCGCCCTCGGGCAGGCCCAGCAGGTGCGTGAGCGGCTGCAGCAGGTGCGCGGGCAGCGAGCCGAAGGCCACCGGCGAGATCATCACCGAGGTGCCGACCAGCTTCCACGTCGCCGTCGAGCCCGCCAGCCCGGCCTTCAGCCAGTCCAGCTGCGCCCGCCCGGTGATGGTGCGCTCCGGGTCGTCCACCGTGCCGCTGCCGGTCTTGGCCTGCTCCGAGCGGAACGAGCGCAGGTCCAGCAGGTGCAGGTCGGCCAGGTTGCCGAAGCGCAGGCGGCGGTACACGGTACCCGCGATGGACGTGCGTACGGGCATCCACTCGAAGTACGCCTGCTTGGCGGCGGCCGCGCGGGCCGCCCAGTCGCCCTCGGTCCCCGGGGTGTGGTTGGCGGCGCCGCCGGACCAGGCGTTGTCGGCGAACTCGTGGTCGTCCCAGATGGCCACGATGGGGTGGGCCGCGTGCAGCGCCTGGGCGTCGCGGTCCGTCTTGTACTGGCCGTGCCGGATCCGGTAGTCGGCCAGCGTGATGATCTCGTTCTTCGGCTCGTGCTGGCGTACGACGTACTTCGCGGCCGGGTACTCCCCGGTCTTGTACTCGTAGATGTAGTCGCCGAGGTGCAGGACCGCGTCCAGGTCGGTGCGGGCGGCCAGGTGGCGGTACGCCGAGAAGTAGCCGGACTCCCAGTTGGCGCACGAGACCACGCCGAAGCGCACGCCGGGCGTGGCCGCGTCCGCCGCCGGGGCGGTCAGGGTGCGGGCGACCGGGGAGACGGTGGCGCCGGCGGTGAAGCGGTACCAGTACGGGGTGTGCGGGCGCAGGCCGCGCACGTCCACCTTGACGGTGTGGTCGGAGGCGGCGCTCGCGGTGACGGAACCCTGCGCGACCACGCGGGAGAAGGCCTTGTCCTCGGCCACCTCCCAGCCCACGGCGGTGGCCGGGCCCAGGCCCGAGCCGGGTACGGCCTCCGGCGTGGGGGTGACGCGGGTCCACAGCAGGACGCCGTCGGGAAGCGGGTCGCCGGAGGCGACGCCGTGCAGGAAGGCGGGGGCGGCTTCGGCCGCGTGGGCGGCGGGGGCGCCCAGGGCCATCGGCGCGAGGGCCGCCGTGGCCGCGGCGGCCAGAACGACCGTGCGGCGGCGGGGGTTCGCCGCGCGCGCGGCGGAATCCGCCGCAGGGGAAAGGGGGATGAGATGACTGGTCACGGGTGGTCATATTACTGATCGGTATGTGGCCGGGAACAGTCACTGAACGACAACGGGCGGACGAACTTTGGGAGTTCGCCCGCCCGTTATGGCGGTAATGCGGAAGAAGGGTCGTTCGGTGCCGGCCCGTCAGCCGGCCAGCGCCTTGTCGATCGCCGCGGTGTACGCCTCCGGCGTGGCCGGGGTGTCGATCTTCTTGCCGTCCATCTTCAGCGTCGGGGTGCCCGTCACGCCGGACTTGTCGAACGCCTTCGACATGTCCATCGCCCAGCGGTCGTACGTGCCGTCCTCGACGGCCTTCTTGAACTCGGCGTTGCCCTTGAGCGCCGGGACCGTGTCGGCGACCTTGATCAGGTACTCGTCCTTGGCGAAGCTGTCGACCCGCTCGTCCGGGTGCAGGGCCTTGGAGTAGAGGGCCGCCTTGTACTCCAGGAAGGCCTCCGGGCTGACGTTCAGCGCCGCGCCCAGCGCGCTGAGCGCGTTCTTCGAGCCCTCGCCCTTGGCGCCGTTGTCGATGAAGGTGGCGCCGACGTAGCGGAGCTTGTACTTGCCCGCGTCCACGTCCTTCTTGACCTGCTCGCCGACCGACTGCTCGAAGGCGGCGCACGCCGGGCAGCGGGAGTCCTCGTAGAGCTCCAGGGTCTTCTTCGCCTCGGGCTTGCCGATGACCACGGTCAGGCCGTCCTCGCCCGTGGTGTTCTTCGGCTTGACCAGCGTGGCCTCGGCGGCCTTCTCCCAGTAGCCGGGCTGGTTGGACCGGACGACCGCGAAGCCGATGCCGCCGGCCAGCGCGAGGGCGGCGACGACGCCGCCGGCCACGAACACCTGGCGGCGGGCCTTGTCCTTCTTCGCCTGCTTCTCGCGCTCGACGCGCAGCTTCTCGCGGGCGGCGGCCTTGTTCTGCTGGCTGTTGCGTGAACTCATGGTGATCTCCGTGGGAGGGGGAAACGGGGGGACTGTCCGTACGTGCGGGTCAGACGCTCGCGAGCGTCGCCGTCCGTACGGGAGGTCCCCTCCGGCCCACGGAATGCGCGGGGAAACGGGTACGGGCCGACGTGCCGGACAGCGGGGGGCGCAGCGCCCGCCCGGTCCGGCCGGGGCCCGCCGCCACCGAGGCCGCCGCCAGCCGCAGCGGCCGGAAGGCGAAGGCGGCGACGGCCCGCAGCAGCCGCACCAGGGCCCGCTCGCCGTGCCGCAGCCAGGCGGCGGCGAGCAGTCCGACGGCGACGTGCGCGCCGAGCAGCAGCCAGGGCGTCCACGGCCCGGCCGAGGCCGGCAGCGCGGCCGGATCGCCGGCGGGCCCGGCCACCTCGGCCAGCGGCCCGCCCACCGGGGTCCCGCCGCACAGCTCGTCCAGGCCCAGCGCGTGCAGCGGACCGGAGACCGGCCCGCCGGCGGGGCCGTAGCAGACGCGCTGCCCGGCGGTGAAGACGGTGTCGGCCGCGAGCTCCAGCGGGACCAGCAGTCCGGCGATCGGGCCGAAGCCCCGCTCGCGGCCGGCCAGGGCGTAGGCGAGGGCGAAGACCCCGGCGAAGGCGCCGCCGGGCAGCGCGGGCGGCAGGGGCACCCTGGACAGGAGCACGTGGGAGCCCGCCGAGAGCAGCACGACGAGCGCGCTGAACAGCGCGGCCCGCAGCCCCCGGATTCCCGCCCCTGATATGTCCATCGCCGCGAGTCTGCCATGGCTTCCTGTGAGGGAGGGATCACGGGGTGGCTCGTCGGCCGCCCGGGGCCCGCCGCCCGGCCCCGCCCTACGACGTGATCCGGCCGTTCCTGAAGAGGTCCACGAAGATCTGGTGGTCGGCGCGGGCCCGGGCGCCGTAGGCGTGGGCGAAGTCGACCAGCAGCTTCGGGAAGCCCTCCTCGTCGGCGGCGATCGCCGCGTCGATGGCGCGCTCGGTGGAGAAGGGGACCAGGGACTGGCCGCTCTCCGCCTCGTCGGCCGAGGCGTGCATGGTGGCGGTGGCCCGGCCGAGGTCCGCGACCACCGCCGCGATCTCCTCCGGGTCGTCCAGGTCCGACCAGTCCAGGTCCACCGCGTACGGCGAGACCTCCGCGACCAGCTGCCCGGAGCCGTCCAGCTCGGTCCAGCCCAGCCAGGGGTCGGCGTGCGCCTGGAGGGCGCGCTGGGAGATCACCGTGCGGTGCCCCTCGTGCTGGAAGTACTCGCGGACCGCCCGGTCGGTGATGTGCCGGGAGACCGCCGGGGTCTGCGCCTGCTTGAGGTAGATCACGACGTCGTTCTCCAGGGCGTCGCTGTGCCCCTCCAGCAGGATGTTGTACGAGGGCAGCCCGGCCGAGCCGATGCCCACGCCCCGCCGGCCCACCACGTCCTTGACCCGGTAGGAGTCCGGGCGCACCAGGGACTCCTCCGGGAGGGTCTCCAGGTAGCCGTCGAAGGCGGCCAGCACCTTGTAGCGGGTGGCGGCGTCCAGCTCGATCGCCCCGCCGCCCTCGGAGAAGCGGCGCTCGTGGTCGCGGATCTCGGTCATCGAGTCCAGCAGGGAGAAGCGGGTGCGCGAGCGGGCGTCGCGCAGGGCGTCCAGCAGGGGGCCCTCGGCGGTGTCCAGGGTGAAGGAGGTCAGTTCCGACAAGTCACAGCTCTTGGCCCCCGTCGCCAGCCGGTGGATGCGCTCGCGGTAGGCGTCGGCGTAGGTCCGCACCAGGGAGCTGATCTGCTCGTCGCTGAGCGCCTTGGTGTAGCCGATCAGGGCGACGGAGGCGGCGAAGCGCTTGAGGTCCCAGGTGAAGGGGCCCACGTAGGCCTCGTCGAAGTCGTTGACGTTGAAGATCAGCCGGCCGTTGGAGTCCATGTACGTGCCGAAGTTCTCGGCGTGCAGATCGCCGTGGATCCAGACCCGGCCCGTCCGCTCGTCCAGGTAGGGGCCGCCGTGCCGGTCGCGCTCCAGGTCGGCGTAGAAGAGGCAGGCCGTGCCCCGGTAGAAGGCGAAGGCCGAGGCCGCCATCTTCCGGAACTTCACCTGGAAGGCGGCGGGGTCGGCGGCGAGCAGCTCCCCGAAAGCGGTGTCGAACACATCGAGTATCTGCTCGGCGCGCTGCTCGTCGGTCGTCTCGGGAACCGCCATGGCGGATGCCTCCTGGTGCACGGGGTGGTACAGGTTCTGACCGACTGGACGTCGGACTGGTGTTCCTGGTTCTGCAACGCCCGACCGTATATCTCCGTGCCCGGGATGTGTCACCCGTGGGACGTAGGATTCATAGCTGCCGCCCCACTCGCCCCCGGAGGCCCCCACCGTGTCCAAGACGCCGTTCACGCACCTGCACGTCCACACCCAGTACTCGCTGCTGGACGGTGCCGCTCGGCTGAAGGACATGTTCGCGGCCTGCAATGAAATGGGCATGACGCACATCGCCATGTCCGACCACGGCAACCTCCACGGCGCGTACGATTTCTTCCACTCCGCCCAGAAGGCCGGGATCACCCCGATCATCGGGATCGAGGCGTACGTCGCCCCCGAGTCCCGGCGCAACAAGCGGCGCATCCAGTGGGGCCAGCCCCACCAGAAGCGGGACGACGTCTCCGGTTCCGGCGGTTACACGCACAAGACGATCTGGGCGGCGAACAGCACCGGTCTCCACAACCTCTTCCGGCTCTCCTCCGACGCCTACGCCGAGGGCTGGCTGACCAAGTGGCCCCGGATGGACAAGGAGACCATCGCCCAGTGGTCGGAGGGCCTGATCGCCTCCACCGGCTGCCCCTCCGGCGAGGTGCAGACGCGACTGCGCCTCGGCCAGTTCGACGAGGCGATCAAGGCGGCCTCGGACTACAAGGACATCTTCGGCGAGGGCCGCTACTTCCTGGAGCTGATGGACCACGGCATCGAGATCGAGCGCCGGGTCCGCGACGGCCTGCTGGAGATCGGCAAGAAGCTCGGCATCCCGCCGCTGGTCACCAACGACTCCCACTACACCTACGCGCACGAGGCCGCCGCCCACGACGCCCTGCTCTGCATCCAGACCGGCAAGAACCTCTCGGACCCGGACCGCTTCCGCTTCGACGGCTCCGGCTACTACCTGAAGTCCACGGACGAGATGTACGCCATCGACTCCTCGGACGCCTGGCAGGAGGGCTGCGCCAACACCAGGCTGGTGGCGGAGCAGGTCGACACCGAGGGCATGTTCAAGTTCCGCAACCTCATGCCGAAGTTCGACATCCCGGAGGGCTACACCGAGGTCACCTGGTTCCGCGAGGAGACCATGCGGGGCATGCACCGCCGCTTCCCGGACGGCATCCCCGAGGACCGCATGAAGCAGGTCGAGTACGAGATGGACACGATCATCTCGATGGGCTTCCCGGGCTACTTCCTCGTGGTCGCCGACTTCATCATGTGGGCCAAGAACCAGGGCATCGCGGTCGGCCCCGGCCGAGGCTCCGCGGCCGGCTCGATCGTCGCCTACGCCATGGGCATCACCGACCTCGACCCCATCCCGCACGGCCTGATCTTCGAGCGCTTCCTCAACCCCGAGCGCGTCTCCATGCCCGACGTCGACATCGACTTCGACGAGCGCCGGCGCGTCGAGGTGATCAGGTACGTGACCGAGAAGTACGGCGCCGACAAGGTCGCCATGATCGGCACCTACGGCACCATCAAGGCCAAGAACGCGATCAAGGACTCCGCCCGCGTCCTGGGCTACCCGTACGCCATGGGCGACCGCCTCACCAAGGCCATGCCCGCCGACGTCCTCGGCAAGGGCATCCCGCTCTCCGGCATCCTCGACCCCTCGCACCCCCGCTACAGCGAGGCCGGCGAGATCCGCGGGATGTACGAGAACGAGCCCGACGTGAAGAAGGTCATCGACACCGCCCGCGGCGTCGAGGGCCTGGTCCGCCAGATGGGCGTGCACGCCGCCGGCGTGATCATGTCCAGCGAACGGATCACCGACCACGTACCGGTCTGGGTCCGGCACACCGACGGCGTCACCATCACCCAGTGGGACTACCCGAGCTGCGAGTCGCTCGGCCTGCTGAAGATGGACTTCCTCGGCCTGCGCAACCTCACGATCATGGACGACGCCGTCAAGATGGTGAAGGCCAACAAGGGGATCGACATCGACCTCCTGGCCCTCCCGCTCGACGACCCCAAGACCTTCGAGCTGCTCCAGCGCGGCGACACCCTCGGCGTCTTCCAGTTCGACGGCGGCCCCATGCGCTCCCTGCTGCGCCTGATGAAGCCCGACAACTTCGAAGACATCTCCGCCGTGTCCGCGCTCTACCGCCCGGGCCCGATGGGCATGAACTCGCACACGAACTACGCCCTGCGCAAGAACAAGCAGCAGGAGATCACCCCGATCCACCCCGAGCTGGAGAAGCCGCTCGAAGAGGTGCTCGCGGTCACCTACGGCCTGATCGTCTACCAGGAGCAGGTGCAGAAGGCCGCCCAGATCATCGCCGGCTACTCACTCGGCGAGGCCGACATCCTGCGCCGCGTGATGGGCAAGAAGAAGCCCGAGGAGCTCGCCAAGAACTTCACGATCTTCCAGGAGGGCGCCCGCAAGAACGGCTACTCCGACCAGGCCATCCAGGCCCTCTGGGACGTCCTGGTCCCCTTCGCCGGCTACGCCTTCAACAAGGCCCACTCGGCCGCGTACGGCCTCGTCTCCTACTGGACCGCCTACCTCAAGGCGAACTACCCCGCCGAGTACATGGCGGGCCTGCTCACCTCGGTCAAGGACGACAAGGACAAGTCCGCGATCTACCTGAACGAGTGCCGGCGCATGGGCATCAAGGTGCTCCCGCCGAACGTCAACGAGTCCGAGTCCAACTTCGCCGCCCAGGGCGACGACGTGATCCTCTTCGGCCTCACCGCCGTCCGCAACGTCGGCCAGAACGTCGTCGACTCGATCATCAAGACCAGGAAGTCCAAGGGCAAGTACTCCTCCTTCCCCGACTTCCTCGACAAGGTCGAGGCCGTCGTCTGCAACAAGCGCACCGTCGAGTCCCTGATCAAGGCCGGCGCCTACGACGAGATGGGCCACACCCGCAAGGGCCTCGTCGCCCACCACGAATCGATGATCGACAACGTGGTCGCGGTCAAGCGCAAGGAGGCCGAGGGACAGTTCGACCTCTTCGGCGGAATGGGTGACGAGGAGAGCAGCGAGCCCGGCTTCGGCCTCGACGTGGAGTTCTCCGACGTCGAGTGGGAGAAGTCCTACCTGCTGGCCCAGGAGCGCGAGATGCTCGGCCTCTACGTCTCCGACCACCCGCTCTTCGGCCTGGAACACGTGCTGTCCGACAAGACGGACGCCGGCATCTCCCAGCTGACCGGCGGCGAGCACTCCGACGGCGCCGTCGTCACCATCGGCGGCATCATCTCCGGCCTCCAGCGCAAGATGACCAAGCAGGGCAACGCCTGGGCCATCGCCACCGTCGAGGACCTCGCCGGATCCATCGAGTGCATGTTCTTCCCCGCGACCTACCAGCTCGTCTCCACCCAGCTGGTCGAGGACACCGTCGTCTTCGTCAAGGGCCGCCTCGACAAGCGCGAGGACGTCCCCCGCCTGGTCGCGATGGAGATGATGGTCCCCGACCTCTCCTCCGCCGGCACCAACGCCCCCGTCGTCCTCACCATCCCGACCGTCAAGGTCACTCCACCGATGGTCACCCGACTGGGCGAGATCCTGCGCCACCACAAGGGCAACACCGAGGTCCGGATCAAGCTCCAGGGACCGCGCACCACCACGGTGCTGCGCCTCGACCGGCACCGCGTCCAGCCCGACCCCGCCCTCTTCGGCGACCTCAAGGTGCTGCTCGGCCCGTCCTGCCTGGCCGGATAGCCCGGACGGGCGACGCGCCCGGCGCACGCACGGAAAGGGGGCCCGCCCCGGCACTGCCGGGGCGGGCCCCCTTGCGCTGTCAGCGCTTCCGCACGGAGGCGTCAGTTGTGGCCGAAGCGCTTCGACTTGCTCTTGTGTGCCATGTCCAGCGGGCTGGGCGACTGGGACGGGCGATCGTCGGAAGTCTCCGTCGAGCCCTTCGGCATGTCCTGCCCGCCCGAACGCGACTGCTGCTTCGCCGGCTGCTTCTGGTTCTTGTTCTTGGCCATGGGATGCCTCCGTGGGTGGTCTAGGGGCCAGGGCCGCCTTCACCCTCACACATACCCACAACCCGCGCATTTTGGATCATTGCTGTGCGTAGCGGCGCCCGTTGCGGGGCCTCCTGAGAGATACGCCACGCCGGTGATCCAGTTCCGGCCGTCAACGCCCTTGCAGTCGGGCAGACTCGGGGAAAACCTGTCGAGGACCCCCACGGAAGAGGGTGGAACGCGTGGACCGCTGCGTCGTCCTGGTGGATGCCGGATACCTGCTGGGCGCCGCCGCGAGCCTCCTCGCGGGAGAACCCTCGCGCTCGCGCATCACCGTCGACCACTCCGCCCTCATCCAGGGCCTGCGCGAGCGCGCCGAGGCCGACACCCAGCAGCCGCTGCTGCGGATCTACTGGTTCGACGGCGCACCCGACCGGGTGCCCCAGCCCGAGCACCGGCGGCTGCGCGTCATGCCCCGGGTCACCGTCCGCCTGGGCGCCCTGACCCGCAGCGACGGCCGCTGGGCCCAGAAGGGCGTCGACGCCGCCATGCACGCCGAGCTCACCGAGCTCGCCCGCAACCGGGCCTGCTCCGACGTGGTCCTCGTCACCGGCGACGGGGACCTGCTGCCCGGGCTGATGTCCGCCAAGGAGCACGGCGTCGCCGTCCACCTGTGGGCCGTCCAGGCCGCCGACGGGGACTACAACCAGTCCGAGGACCTCGTCGCCGAGGCCGACGAGCGCCGCGTCCTCGACCGCGCCTGGATCACCCGCGCCGTCCGCGCCCGCGACCTCACCGGACTGTGCCCCCCGCCACCGGCCCCCCGCCCCGAGATCGCCGCGATCCTCTCCGCCCCGCTGCCCGAGGCCGCCCTCGCCGAGGCCGCCCGCAACAGCACCCCGCCCGCCCCCGAACCCCCCTCGAACGGAGCGGCCGTACCGGCGCCCGCCACCGAGGGCGCCAAACCCTCCGTCCCCACCCCCAAGGACCTCGCCGCCCTGCGCGCCCCCGGCCAGGGCCCCGCCGCCGCGCACGCCGCCGGCACCCACAGCCCGGCCGGCAGCGCCCTGCGCTGGTCCTCCGACAAGGGCTGGATCGAACGCTCCGGCCCCCTCGGTGAACCCGCCGAGACCGCCTCCCTGCCCACCCTGGCCCAGCTCACCAGCGCCGAACAGCGGTGGGCCGACCGGGAGGAGGACATCACCACCGTCGGCGGCGACCCCTTCGAGGTGGGCCAGGTCTTCGCCCGCCGCTGGATGGAACGCCTCCCGGAAACCGTCCACCTGCAGAGGCTCGCCACCATGTACCCCCGCGTCCCCCACCGCATCGACGGGGAGCTGCTGCGCTACGCCGCCCGGTTCGGACTCCTCGCGCACAAGGACGACCAGATCGACGAGCACGACCGCTACGCCATCCGCGCCGGGTTCTGGAGGGAGATCGACGTGCGCGCCGCGGCCGAGCACGTGGGCGGAGCGGCGGCCTCCGCGGCTACGGCGCCGATGACCCCGGCCGCCGAGTAGGGCCGCGAGCCGCGTAGGCTGCTCCCTCGTGAGTACGGGCACAGCACAGGCAGGACACACCACGGCAGCGGCCGCCGCGCCGGCCTCCGGGGTGGTCTGCGCGGTGCGTGACCTGGTCAAGACCTACCCCGCGGTCCGCGGCCGGCGCGGGGCCCCGGCCCTGCCCGAGACCCGGGCCACCGACGGGATCTCCCTGGAGGTCCGGCGCGGCGAGATCTTCGGACTGCTCGGCCCCAACGGCGCCGGCAAGTCCACCCTGGTCCGCCAGCTGACCGGCCTGCTGCGGCCCGACTCGGGCTCCGTGACCCTGCTCGGCCACGACCTCGTACGCCACCCCGAACGGGCCGCGCGCCTCCTGGCCTACCTGGGGCAGGAGTCCACCGCCCTCGACGAGCTCACGGTCGCGCTGGCCGCCGAGACCACCGGCCGGCTGCGCGGGCTCGACGCCCGCGCGGCGCGGGCCGCGCGGGACGGCGTACTGGAGGAACTCGGGCTGACCGAGATCGCCGGACGCCCCCTCAAGAAGCTCTCCGGCGGACAGCGGCGGCTCGCCTGCTTCGCCGCCGCGCTCGTGGGGGAGCGGCCCGTACTCGTCCTGGACGAGCCCACCACCGGCATGGACCCCGTCGCCCGGCGCGCGGTCTGGGCCGCCGTGGACCGGCGCCGCGACCGGCACGGCGCCACCGTGCTGCTGGTCACCCACAACGTCATCGAGGCCGAGACCGTCCTCGACCGGGTCGCCGTCGTCGACCAGGGCAAGGTCATCGCCTGCGACACCCCGGCCGGGCTCAAGGCCAGGTTCTCCGACGAGGTCCGCCTGGAGCTGGTGTGGCGCACCGCCGCGCCGCTGGAGGTCCCCGAGGTCGCCGCGCTCGCGCCGCTGGCCGCCGAGGCGGGACGCCGCTGGGTGCTGCGGCTGGGCCAGGACGAGGCCCGCGCCGCCGTCGCCGCCGTCACGGGCGGGCCGGCCTTCGCCGCCCTCGACGATTTCACGTTGGCCACGCCGAGCCTGGAGGACGTCTACCTCGCGCTGGGCGGCCGGATGAAGGGTCTGGTCAAGTCGTGACCACCGCTGCCGCCCCCGCCGCCGTCCTGGCCCCCCGGGCCCGGCTCCTCCCGGCCCTCGCGGCCGTCTACCGGGCCCAGCTGTCCCGGGCGCGGGTGGCCCGCATCCCCCTCCTCTTCGTCGCCACCTTCCAGTCCGTCGGGATCATGGTCCTGATGCGGGGCGTGGTGGACGGCGGCTCCGAGGCGCGGGCGGTCGTCGCCGGCTCCTCGGTCCTGGTCGTGGCCTTCGTCGCGCTCAACCTCCTGGCCCAGTACTTCGGCCAGCTGAGGGCGAGCGGCGGGCTCGACCACTACGCCACCCTGCCGGTACCGCCCGCCTCCGTGGTGCTGGGCGCGGCCGCCGCGTACGCCTCCTTCACCCTGCCGGGGACGCTGGTGACGGCCGTCTTCGGATGCGTGCTGTTCGGGCTGCCGATGGGCGGGCTGTGGATCCTGGCCGCCGTGGTGCCGCTGGCCGGGGCCGCGCTGGCCGGGCTCGGCGCGGCACTGGGACTGCTGGCGCCCCGGCAGGAGCTGGCCACGCTGGCCGGGCAGCTGGGCATGTCGGCGGCGCTGCTGCTGGGGGTGCTGCCGGCCGAGCGGATGCCGGAGGTGATCGTGTGGGCGCGGAACCTGCTGCCCTCCACGTACGGGGTGGAGGCCTTCGCACGGACCTTCGCCCCGCACCCCGACTGGGCGGCGGTCGCCGCCGACCTCGGGGTGTGCGCGGCGGTGGGGGTGCTCTCCCTGGCCGTCGCGACCTGGGCGTACCGGCGGGCGGCGGTCCGCTGACGCCCCGGCCGGGGCCACCTGGCACGATGTGGGGGTGACCGAAGCCGTGACCCCGCTGCCGCCGCCCCCCGCCGACCTCCCCGGGCAGGAGCCCGCCGTCACCCCGGCGGACATCCGCGACGGGGCCGCCGTCGCCCTCGTGGTGGGTGTGGCCGGGGTGCTCCTCGGGCTGCTGTGGGTCTGGCTCGCGCCCCGCGTCCAGTACGTCTCCAACGGCCGGGCCGTCTTCCTGAAGAACACCGAGGGCGAGGCGCGGATCGGCTCCGACGGCACCTTCTTCCTGCTGTCGCTGGGGCTGGGCGTGCTGAGCGGGCTCGCGGTGTTCCTGTGGCGCCGGCGCGGGGGCGTCGCGCTGGTGGCCGGCCTCACGCTCGGGGCGTGCTTCGCCGCGCTGGTGGGATGGCGGACGGGGCTGTGGCTGGGGCCGGGCACCGATGTGCGGGCCGCGGCGGAGAAGGCGGGCGAAGGGGTGCCCTTCGACGCGCCGCTGCAGTTGCTGGCGTACGGGGTGCTGCTGGGGTGGCCGATGGCGGCGACCCTGACCCACCTGGGCCTGACGGCCGTCTTCGGCCCCCGGGACCCCGCCCCGGCCCTGCCGTGGGAGGCCGCCTACCCGCCGCCCCACCTCCACACCACGGACGCAAAGCCCCCACAGGCCTGACGGCCGCCGACCCGGTTACGGGCGGGCGATGGGGGCGAGGACCGCGGCCGTGAGGGTGGTCAGGGAGGTGGGGGCGAGTTCCACCTCCAGGCCCCGGCGGCCCGCCGAGACGCAGATCGTGGCGTGCCCGGACGCCGACACGTCCAGCACCGTCGGCAGCCGCCGCCGCTGCCCCAGCGGCGAGATACCGCCCCGTACGTACCCCGTGGTGCGCTCCGCCAGCGCCGGATCCGCCATCGCGGCCCGCTTCCCGCCCACCGCCGTGGCCAGGGCCTTGAGGTCCAGCGACCCCGACACGGGCACCACCGCCACCGTGAGGGCCCCGTCCACCTCCGCGACCAGGGTCTTGAACACCTGCTCCGGCGAGACCCCCAGGGCCTCGGCCGCCTCCTCGCCGTACGAGGGGTGTGAGGGGTCGTGCTCGTAGGCGTGGGTGGTGAACTCGACGCCGGCCGCCGTCAGGGCGGTGATGGCGGGGGTGCCTGCCGTCTGCTGCTTCTTCTTCGCCATGGCCTCAGTTCGGGCTCGTCGGGGCGCGCGTCAGATCCACCGCGGGGAGGGACGGGAGGTGGCGGATCACCGCGGTCTCGGTGCGGAGCAGCTTCAGTTCCTCCGCCAGCCGCGTCGCGGTGTCCGGCGCCTGGAGGAGGCGCTGCTTCGCCGGGATGTCCAGCACGGCCGCGGCCGCCACCAGGTACGACACCACCGACGGCTCGTCCGGCAGGTCCGGCGCCGAGGTCAGGGACCGCTCCCGCGCCCCGGCCAGCCGCTTCTGGTAGCTGCGGAAGGCCCGCAGGACCCCCTCGGACAGGGCGCCCGCCCCGTCCCCGGCGTCCTCCGGGAGCTCCTCCAGCTCGGCGACGAGGAAGGGGCCCGAGGCGTCGACCGACACCAGCCGGACCCGCGTCGTACCGGTGGCGAGGACCTCGAAGCTGCCGTCCTCCCGCTCGCGGATCGTCGCCGCGTCCGCGATGCAGCCCACCCGGTGGAACGCCTGGATGGGGTCCGCGCCGAAGCCCGCCGCCGGGCCCTTCTCGGGCAGGGACGTCGGGTCGGGCAGCCCGGGCGCGGTCGGCGCGACCTCCCGGCCGTCGCGGATGGCGACGACGGCGAACCGGCGCGGCTCGTCCTCACCGAGCTTCAGCAGCTCGCGCATCATGGCGCGATACCGCTCCTCGAAGACGTTCAGCGGCAGCACGAGGCCCGGGAACAGTACCGAGTTCAGCGGGAAGAGGGGCAGGCGAACGGTGGTCACGCCCCAAAGGGTAGTGGCCGCGGCGGCCGGGCCGTCACCCCCGCCGCAGCAGCCGGGACGCGCCCGCGGCCACCGTCGTGGCCAGGATCCACCCCAGCAGGACCAGCGCCGCCGACCCCCACTGCCAGGCCCCCTCCGTCTTCCACTGGCCCTCCTGGCCGAGGTCGATCACCGGCAGGAGCAGGTCGAGGGCGTACAGGGCGGCGTTCCAGACGGGGTGCTCGTCGCCCTTGAGGGGCTCCGGCCGGTGCCGCAGGAACAGCAGGGTGCCCGCCGCCCACAGGACCGCCATCCACAGCGCGGCCCGCCCCGGCCGGTACCCGTAGACCACCGTCCAGTCCTGCAGGTACCCCCAGGCCCGCCCCGCCGGCGCCAGCGTGGCCCGGCGGCGCCGCTCCTTGGCCAGCAGCACCTCACGGGCGTCCGCGTCCTCGCCCCGGGCCCGCAGCACGGCGGCGAGCCGCTCGTACGGCTCCGGCGAGTAGTCGGGGCTGGCCGCGCCGACCCACTCCAGGCGGCGCTCCAGCGGGAAGTGCCCGCGCGGCGCGAGGGTCTCGTACGCGAAGCCCTCCATGAGCAGCCGGCCCGGCCCCGGCCAGCTCGTGGAGCGGTCCACCAGCCGCACCACCTTCGCCCCGGACAGCACCACCCGGCCCTGCTCCGGCGCGTCCCCGACGAAGCGCAGCTCGGGCGTCTGGATCCGCCGCAGCGAGACCTCCTGCTCGGGCTGGAGCTCGAAGCGGGCCGAGTAGAAGTCGACGGAGTCCCCGAAGCGGCCGTCGTCCAGCCGCAGCCCGCCCCGGCACTCGAACGGCCGCGTCGGCACGCCCCGCGTGGGGGTGCGGCTCCAGTCGTACGGGCGCGACGGGTCCCCGGACGCGGGCTCCAGGGCGGCGGAGGTCAGGTAGAGGGTGCGTTCGACGGTGAGGGTCGGGGCGTTCAGGGCGCGCCGGCCGTAGGGGTTGTGCAGCCGGGCCCCGCGCAGGCTCATCGAGGCGCCCACCCGGGCCCCGCGCAGGCTGACCTCGCCGGTCGTCTCCAGCAGCTCGGCCTGGAAGTCCTGCGCCACCGCCAGGCCGTCGGCGGCGATCGCCCGCCCCCGCCCGTCCCGCTGCACGACGGAGCTGCTGATCAGCAGGTCGGTGCCGATCTGCGCGTCCGTCAGCCGTATCCCGCGCGCCACCCGGCAGCGCGCCAGGTGCAGGTCGCCCTCGGTGTGCAGCCGGGCCCCCTCCAGCCGGGGGATCGCGCAGTTGTCGAGCCGCAGGGTGCCGAAGCGGGTCTCCGAGAGCTGGATCTCGCCCTCGAAGCGGCAGGAGCGGATCTCCACGTACGGGGCGACGGTGCCGCCCGAGAGGTCCAGCCGACCGGTGATCTGCGCGCCGCGCAGCTTGAGGCAGCCGACCCGGCCGGGTACGGGCGCGGGCCCGGCCAGCAGCAGCCGGGCCACCACCTCGGCCCGGACCCGCCGCTCGGGCCCCCAGGACGGGCCCGTGTGCGGATCGTCCCGGTCGGCGGCGCGTGCGCTGAGGTCGCAGACGGTGCCCGCGCGGAAGGTCTCCCACATGTGCCGTTCGGGTTCGGTCAGATCGTCCGGACGGCCGTCCGGGTGTGCCTCCGCGTACGCCTCTGCCATGGCAGCCCCCCGCTGTCCTTTACGTGTAGGGGAACGCTAAGGGGAGGCCGTGACATCCGGGGCGTGTATCAGCCAGTGATACGGGCGGACGGTGGTGGGAGCCGGTCTGAGAGAATTGTGGGGTGATCTCTCGTATCGACCTGCGCGGTGACTCCCTCCCCGAGGGCGGCGCCCTGCGCGATCTGCTGCCCCGTGCCGAGTTCGACGTGGAAGCCGCCCTGGAGAAGGTGCGGCCCATCTGCGAGGACGTCCATCATCGTGGCACGGCGGCGCTGATCGAGTACGCGCGGAAGTTCGACGGGGTAGAGCTCACGCAGGTCCGGGTACCCGCGGAGGCCCTCACGGCCGCCCTGGAGCAGCTGGACCCGGCCGTCCGCGCCGCCCTGGAGGAGTCCATCCGGCGCGCCCGGATCGTGCACCGCAACCAGCGCCGCAACGAGCACACCACCCAGGTGGTCCCCGGCGGCACCGTGACCGAGAAGTGGGTTCCGGTCGAGCGCGTCGGCCTGTACGCGCCCGGCGGCCGCTCCGTGTACCCGTCGTCCGTCGTGATGAACGTGGTCCCCGCCCAGGAGGCCGGCGTCGAGTCGATCGCGCTCGCCTCCCCGCCGCAAAAAGAGTTCGGGGGCCTGCCGCACCCGACCATCCTGGCCGCGTGCGCGCTGCTCGGCGTGGACGAGGTGTACGCGGCCGGCGGCGCCCAGGCCGTCGCGATGTTCGCGTACGGCACGGACGAGTGCGCCCCCGCGAACATGGTCACCGGCCCCGGCAACATCTGGGTCGCCGCCGCCAAGCGCTACTTCACCGGGAAGATCGGCATCGACACCGAGGCCGGCCCGACCGAGATCGCCGTCCTCGCCGACTCCACCGCCGACCCGGTGCACGTCGCCGCCGACCTGATCAGCCAGGCCGAGCACGACCCGATGGCCGCCGCCGTGCTCGTCACGGACTCCGCCGAGCTCGCGGACGCCGTCGAGAAGGAGCTGGAGCCGCAGGTCGCGGCGACCAAGCACGTCGAGGACCGGATCAAGCCCGCCCTGGCCGGCGAGCAGTCCGCGATCGTGCTGGTCGACGACCTGGAGGCGGGCCTGAAGATCGTGGACGCGTACGGCGCCGAGCACCTGGAGATCCAGACCGCCGACGCCGCCTCCTGGGCCGCCCGCGTCCGCAACGCCGGCGCGATCTTCGTCGGCCCCTGGTCGCCGGTCTCCCTCGGCGACTACTGCGCCGGCTCGAACCACGTCCTGCCCACCGGCGGCTGCGCCTGCCACTCCTCGGGCCTGTCCGTGCAGTCCTTCCTGCGCGGCATCCACATCGTCGACTACACCCGCGACGCCCTCGCCGAGGTCACCCACCACGTGGTCACCCTCGCCGAGGCCGAGGACCTGCCCGCGCACGGCGCCGCCCTGAAGGCGCGCTTCGAATGGAAGGTCCCCGGGCAGTGAGCGGCACCATCGGCATCGACGACCTCCCCATCCGCGACGAGCTGCGCGGCAAGACCCCGTACGGCGCGCCGCAGCTCGACGTGCCCGTCCAGCTGAACACCAACGAGAACCCGTACGAGCTCCCCGAGGAGCTGGTCCGGCGCATCGCCGAGCGCGTCGCCGACGCCGCCCGCACCCTCAACCGCTACCCCGACCGGGACGCGGTCGAGCTGCGCACCGAGCTCGCGAGGTACCTCACCCGCACCGGCAAGCACCCGGTCACCCGGGAGAACGTCTGGGCCGCCAACGGCTCCAACGAGGTCCTCCAGCAGCTGCTGCAGACCTTCGGCGGACCGGGGCGCACGGCGATCGGCTTCGAGCCCTCGTACTCGATGCACGCGCTGATCGCCCGCGGCACCGGCACCGGCTGGATCTCCGGCCCCCGCCGGGAGGACTTCACCATCGACGTGCAGGCGGCCGAGCAGGCGATCGCGGAGAACGCCCCCGACGTCGTCTTCATCACCTCGCCCAACAACCCCACGGGTACCGCGGTCGAGGCGGAGACGGTCCTCGCCCTCTACGAGGCCGCCCAGGCCGCCAAGCCCTCCCTGGTCGTCGTGGACGAGGCGTACGTGGAGTTCTCCCACCGCGACTCCCTCCTCCCGCTGATCGAGGGCCGCCCGAACCTGGTGGTCTCCCGGACCATGTCCAAGGCCTTCGGCGCCGCCGGCCTGCGCCTGGGCTACCTGGCCGCGCACCCCGCCGTGGTCGACGCCGTCCAGCTGGTGCGCCTGCCGTACCACCTGTCCGCCGTCACCCAGGCGACCGCGCTGGCCGCCCTGGAGCACACCGACACCCTGCTCGGCTACGTCGAGCAGCTCAAGGCCGAGCGGGACCGCCTCGTCACCGAGCTGCGGGCCCTCGGCTTCGAGGTCACCGAGTCCGACGCGAACTTCATCCAGTTCGGGAAGTTCGAGGACTCCCACACCGCCTGGCAGACGATCCTCGACCAGGGCGTCCTGGTCCGGGACAACGGCGTACCGGGCCGGCTGCGGGTCACCGCGGGCACACCGGCCGAGAACGACGCGTTCCTGGAAGCGGTTCGCGCACTGAAGAAGGAGCAGCAGGCATGAGCCGCATCGGACGGGTCGAGCGCACCACGAAGGAGACCTCGGTCCTGGTCGAGATAAACCTCGACGGCACCGGCCAGGTCGACGTCGCGACGGGCGTGGGCTTCTACGACCACATGCTCGACCAGCTCGGCCGCCACGGCCTCTTCGACCTGACGGTCAAGACGGACGGCGACCTGCACATCGACAGCCACCACACCATCGAGGACACCGCCCTCGCGCTGGGCGCCGCCTTCAAGCAGGCCCTCGGCGACAAGGTCGGCATCTACCGCTTCGGCAACTGCACCGTGCCGCTGGACGAGTCCCTCGCCCAGGTCACCGTCGACCTCTCCGGCCGCCCCTACCTCGTGCACACCGAGCCCGAGAACATGGCGCCGATGATCGGCGCGTACGACACGACGATGACCCGGCACATCCTGGAGTCCTTCGTCGCCCAGGCGCAGATCGCCCTGCACGTGCACGTCCCGTACGGCCGCAACGCCCACCACATCGTGGAGTGCCAGTTCAAGGCGCTGGCCCGCGCCCTGCGCTACGCCGCCGAGTTCGACCCGCGCGCCGCCGGCATCCTGCCCTCCACGAAGGGCGCCCTCTAGCAGTGAACGGCCTGAACACCGTCCTGATCGTCCTCGGCCTGTTCCTGGCCGGGGGCGTCTACTCCTTCCAGAAGCAGAAGATGCCCAAGTCGGTCGTCCTCCTGCTCGCCCTCGGCTCCGCCATGTGCCTGGCCGCGGGGATCCTGCGAATCCAAGGAATCTGGGAATGAGCGCTACGAAGAACGTCGTGGTCTTCGACTACGGCTTCGGCAACGTCCGCTCCGCCGAGCGCGCCCTCGCGCGCGTCGGCGCGGACGTCGAGATCACCCGCGACTACGACAAGGCCATGGACGCCGACGGCCTCCTCGTGCCCGGCGTGGGCGCCTTCTCCGCCTGCATGCAGGGCCTCAGGGACGCCCGCGGTGACTGGATCATCGGCCGCCGGCTCTCCGGCGGCCGCCCGGTCATGGGCATCTGCGTCGGCATGCAGATCCTCTTCGAGCGCGGCATCGAGCACGGCGTCGAGACCGAGGGCCTCGACGAGTGGCCCGGCACGGTCGGCCCGCTGAAGGCCCCCGTCGTCCCCCACATGGGCTGGAACACCGTCGAGGCCCCCGCCGACAGCCAGGCCTTCGCCGGCCTGGACGACGACGCGCGCTTCTACTTCGTGCACTCCTACGCGGCCCACGACTGGACCCTGGAGGTCACCAACCCCAGGATCAGGGGCCCCAAGGTCACCTGGGCCACGCACGGCGAGCGCTTCGTCGCGGCGGTGGAGAACGGGGCCCTGTGGGCCACCCAGTTCCACCCCGAGAAGTCCGGCGACGCCGGCGCCCAGCTCCTCACCAACTGGATCGAGACCCTGTGATGACCGCACCCACGCTCGAACTCCTCCCCGCGGTCGACGTCCGCGACGGCCAGGCCGTACGCCTCGTGCACGGCGTCTCCGGCAGCGAGACCTCCTACGGCTCCCCGCTGGAGGCGGCCCTCGCCTGGCAGGCCTCCGGCGCCGAGTGGCTGCACCTGGTCGACCTGGACGCCGCCTTCGGCACCGGCGACAACCGGGCCCTGGTCGCCGAGATCACCCGTGCCATGGACATCAAGGTCGAGCTGTCCGGCGGCATCCGCGACGACGCCACGCTCGCCGCGGCCCTCGCCACCGGCTGCACCCGCGTCAACCTCGGCACCGCCGCCCTGGAGACCCCCGAGTGGGCCGCCAAGGCCATCGCCGAGCACGGCGACAGGATCGCCATCGGCCTGGACGTGCGCGGCACCACCCTCAAGGGCCGCGGCTGGACCAGCGAGGGCGGCGACCTCTACGAGACCCTCGCCCGCCTCGACTCCGAGGGCTGCGCCCGCTACGTCGTCACCGACATCGGCAAGGACGGCACCCTCAGCGGCCCCAACCTGGAGCTGCTGAAGAACGTCTGCGCCGCCACCGACCGGCCCGTCGTCGCCTCCGGCGGCGTCTCCTCCCTGGACGACCTGCGGGCCCTGTCCGCCCTCGTCCCCCTGGGCGTCGAGGGCGCCATCGTCGGCAAGGCCCTGTACGCCAAGGCCTTCACCCTGGAAGAGGCACTGGAGGCGGTCCGCGCATGAGCACCTCCGACGTACGCCGCATCTCCTCCGGCGGCCCCTACGAGGACGTCATCGGCTACTCCCGCGCCGTCGCCCTCCCCAACGGCCTGGTCCTCGTCTCCGGTTGCACCTCGGCCGACGCGAGCGGCCCGTACGACCAGACGGTCAAGGCCTTCGAGGTCGCCTTCAAGGCGCTCGCCGAGGCCGGCCTGGGCCCCGAGCACGTGGTCCGCACCCGGATGTACCTCACCCACGCCCGGGACGTGGACGAGGTGGGCCGCGCCCACAAGACGCTCTTCGACGCCGTCCGGCCCGCCGCGTCCATGATCATCGTCAGTGGCTTCGTCGACCCGAACATGGTCGTCGAGGTGGAGGTCGAGGCCTTCAAGGCCGAGGCGTTCGAGGAGGCCGCGGGATGACCCTCGCCGTACGTGTGATCCCCTGCCTGGACGTGGACAACGGCCGCGTCGTCAAGGGCGTCAACTTCCAGAACCTGCGCGACGCCGGAGACCCGGTGGAGATGGCCAAGCTCTACGACGCCGAGGGCGCCGACGAGCTGACCTTCCTCGACATCACCGCCTCCTCCGGCAACCGCGAGACCACGTACGACGTGGTGCGGCGCACGGCCGAGCAGGTCTTCATCCCGCTCACGGTGGGCGGCGGCGTCCGCACCGCCGAGGACGTGGACAAGCTGCTGCGGGCCGGCGCGGACAAGGTGGGCGTGAACACGGCCGCCATCGCCCGCCCCGAGCTGATCCAGGAGATCGCCGAGCGCTTCGGCCGCCAGGTGCTGGTGCTGTCGGTCGACGCCCGCCGCACCGAGTCGGGCTCCTTCGAGGTCACCACCCACGGCGGCCGCCGGGGCACCGGCATCGACGCCGTGGAGTGGGCGCACCGGGCGGCCGAGCTGGGCGCCGGGGAGATCCTGCTCAACTCGATGGACGCCGACGGCACCAAGGACGGCTACGACACGGAGATGATCGCCGCCGTCCGCAAGCACGTCACCGTCCCGGTGATCGCCTCAGGCGGCGCCGGCCGGCTGGAGCACTTCCCGCCCGCCATCGAGGCGGGCGCCGACGCCGTGCTCGCGGCGTCGGTGTTCCACTTCGGCGACCTGCGGATCTCCGAGGTCAAGGCGACCCTGCGCGAGGCGGGCCACCCGGTCCGCTGACCGCCGTCGCACCCACCCCGGCCGGGGGGGGGGGGGGGGGGCGCCCCCGCCCCCC
>NZ_JBEZWL010000010.1:0-15114 GCF_040648015.1 Streptomyces sp. NPDC029216
GGGTTCGGGCGGGGCTGTCAAGGGCGCTCCCTCCGGTCGCGTCGCTGCGCGATGGCCTTCGGCCACCCTTGACAGCCCGACCCGCCCCGGAAAGACAAGGACTGTCGGGAAACCCCCAAAAGGACGGGCCGGTCCATCATTGGACATGCGGCCGGATCAGCGATCAGGCGAGGTGGTCCGGGCCGCCTCGCCGGGCATCCGGCGGCCTCACTGTCCTGATTCCGGGCCGGGGGCGCGTCTGCCCGCTCCAAAATGCGACGAGATCGTCCTGCGGAGCACCCAAGCGCATCAGATCGCTACGCGCTCCTCTCATCTCAGCGTCCGGCGGCCGTCCTGGGCTGGGATGACGTCCCCGTCGTCCTGGGGTGCAGGTATCAGCCCCGGACGGCAGCCGGCCGCCGAAATCTGGGCAGCGCGTAGCGATTTGATGCGCCTGGCGTGCCCGGAGGACCATTCCATCGTCCTCTGGCGCGGGTATCAGCCCCGGACGGGCTGCGGACGCTGAGACGAGAGGAGCGCGTAGCGATCTGGCGCGGGGGCGGCCCCGAATGCCGACGATGTCGGCCCGGATGCCCGGTCTGCCGGCCCCCGACCACCTCGCCTCATCGCTGAGGGAGCCGCATGGCCAAGGAAGAACCGTCCCGTTCTTTTGGGGGTTTCCCGACAGTCCTTGTCTTTCCGGGGCGGGGCGGGCTGTCAAGGGTGGCCGAAGGCCATCGCGAAGCGACGCGACCGGAGGGAGCGCCCTTGACTGACCGGCCCGAACCGGAAGGACAGTGGGACTGACGGGAAACCCCCAAGGCATCTCTGAGACCGCCAGGCTCAGGCCCCGTCCCCCAGACCCCGCCCCGCCGTCCGCCGCCGCCCCGCGGGAGACCGCCCCCACCCACCGCCCCGCACCCGGGGAGGCGGGTGGGCAGCCACCGGCCCGCCCCCGACCCCTCGCGGGGCCGCAGCGCGAGACCCCAGCGGAGCCCCCTCAGCTCTCCGTGCGGTACATCAGGTCGATCTCGTGCGTGCTGAACCCCAGCCCCTCGTACACCGCCAGGGCCGCCGGGTTGTCCGCGTCCACGTAGAGCATCGCCGTCGGCAGGCCCGAGGCCGCCAGGTGGTGGAGGCCGATCGCCGTGAGGGCCTTGCCGAGGCCGCCGCCCTGGGCGCCCGGGCGGACGCCGACCACGTAGACCTCGCCGAGCTGTTCCTCGGCGTGGACCTTCGTCCAGTGGAAGCCGACCAGTTCGCCCTCGCGCTCCGCCAGGAAGAAGCCCTTGGGGTCGAACCACGGCTGCGCGATCCGGTCGTCGAGGTCCCGCTGCGTGAGGGAGCCCTGCTCCGGGTGGTGGGCGAAGGCGGCGGCGTTGGCGGCGAGCCAGGCGGCGTCGTCCTGTCCGGGGACGAAGGTGCGGACGGTCACCCCGGCCGGGAGCACCGGATCGGGCAGCGGGGCCGAGTCGGGGCCCAGGGGGCGGCGCAGCTGGCGGAGTTCGCGGAAGAGGGTCAGGCCGAGTACCTGCGCGAGGTGCCGGGCGGCGGACTTGCCGCCGTGCGCCCAGACCCGGATCCGCTTGCCGGAGGCGTTGAGGAGGGCGGTGCCCAGGGCGCGCCCGTGACCGCGGCCGCGCAGCGCCGGGTGGACGACGAGCTCGGCGGCGGGGGCCTCGACGGGGTCGGTGTCCTCCAGCTGCCCGTACGCGACGAGCCGGCCGTCGGAGGTGACGAGGAAGTGGCGGATGCCCTCGCGGGGGCCGCCGCGCAGCTGGAGGCGGCCCTGTTCGGACACGGCGGTGGTGAGGTCGGTGTGTGCCGCTTCGCTGATCAGGTCGAGTACCGCTTCGGCCTGTTCCGCCGTCAGTTCGTCGAGGATCTCGATGTGCCGTCCCGGCTCCAGGGCCGCTGCTGCGTCAGTCATGTTCCGAGCCTACGACCGCGGCAGCCCGACGGCTGCGCGTAACCAGCTCGCAACCCCTACCCCCCTGTTGGTGCTACGCGCGTTGACCATAGGCTGCGGGCACCTCCCAGTTGTCTCGCTGTCCAAAAAGGGGAACAGATGTCAGCGAAGCCACAACGGCACCGCACGGCGCGCCGGTTGACCTTCGGCGCCCTCGCCCTCACCGCCGGGGCGGGCGCGCTGGTCGCCGCCGCACTGCCCGCCGGTGCCGCGAGTGGCGACGTTCCGCCCGCCAAGGGCCGGACCGTCGACGTACAGATGCTGTCGTTCAACGACTTCCACGGCACGCTGGAGCCCCCGCAGGGCTCCTCGGGCGCGGTCGCGGAACTGCAGGCTGACGGCACCACCAAGTCCATACCCGCAGGCGGCGTCGAGTACCTGGCGTCCGCGCTGCGCGATGCCCGCAAGGGTCACGAGTACTCCGTCACGGCCGCGGCCGGTGACATGATCGGCGGCAGCCCGATGCTGTCCGGTCTCTTCCACGACGAGCCGACCGTCGAGGCGCTGAACAAGCTGAACCTCGACGTGACGAGCGTGGGCAACCACGAGTTCGACGAGGGCAAGAACGAGCTGCGCCGGATGGCGTACGGCGGCTGTCACCCGGTTGAAGGCTGCTTCGAGTACGGCAAGACCTACTCGGGATCAGAGTTCAAGTACCTCGCCGCGAACGTGACGGACGAGAAGACCAAGCGTCCGCTGATGTCGCCCACCTTCATCTGGAAGAAGGGGGACGTGAAGATCGGCTTCATCGGCGTCACCCTGGAGGGCACTCCGGACGTCGTCACCGCCGACGGCGTGAAGGGCCTGAAGTTCGGCGACGAGGTCGAGACGATCAACAAGTACGCCGCCGAGCTGGACAAGCAGGGCGTGAAGTCGATCGTCGCGCTGATCCACGAGGGCGGTCTGCCCGCGAGCGGCGCGTACAACTACGACTGCAACGTGCCGGGCGCCGGTGCGGGCATCTCGGGTGCGATCGTCGACATCGCCAAGACCGTGAGCCCGAAGGTCGACGCGCTGGTGACGGGTCACACGCACCAGGCGTACTCGTGCAACATCCCGGACCCCGCGGGCAACCCGCGTACGGTCACCTCGGCCGCCTCGTACGGCCGGCTGTTCACGGACACCACGCTGACCTACGACCGCGCGACCAAGGACATCGTCCGTACGCCGGTGAAGTCGCCGAAGCCGGTGAACAAGGTCGTCACCCGGGACCTGCCGAAGGCCCCGGACATGACCGAGCTGATCGACCGCTGGAAGAAGCTGGCGGCCCCGGTCGCCAACCGTCCGATGGGCTACATCTCGGCCGACATCGCGGGCCGCGGCTCGGAGGCGCCGGAGAAGCCGCTCGGTGACCTGATCGCCGACGCGCAGCTGGACGCGACCTCCGCGGCCGACAAGGGCGGGGCGCAGCTGGCCATCATGAACCCGGGCGGCATCCGTGCCGACCTGGCCTACAAGGCCGCGGGTGACGAGGGCGACGGTGTGGTGACGTACGGCGAGTCGTACACGGTGCAGCCGTTCAACAACCTGCTGGACGTGGTGGACCTGACGGGCGCGCAGCTGATCACGGCGCTGCAGCAGCAGGTCAGCGGTCCGGTCAACGGTCCGAACCCGAAGATCCTGCAGGTCTCGAAGGGCTTCACGTACACCCTGGACATGACGAAGACGGGCGCGGACCGGGTCGTCGTGGACTCGGTGAAGCTGAACGGCGCGGCCATCGACCCGGCCAAGACCTACCGTGTCGTGATGAACGAGTTCCTCGCGGGCGGCGGTGACGGCTTCACCGTCCTGAAGGAGCACAAGAACAAGCTGGTCGGCATGCCGGACCTGGAGGCCTTCAACGTCCTCCTGGCGAAGTCGACGGCGGCGGCGCCGATCGCCCCGCCGGCGGCGGACCGGATCACGGTCGTCAAGTAACACCCGGCTGAGCGAAGGGGCGGTGGGCCGCAGGGCCCGCCGCCCCTTTCGCGTGTCGCGGACCGCCCTCAGAGCGGGCCGCCCTCAGAGCGGACCGGCCTCAGACCTGGGCCAGGTACTTCGCGACGGCCGCGTGGAAGCCCTCCGGGTCGGTGAAGGGGACGAAGTGGTCCCCGTCGAGGGCCGCGTACGAGGTCCCCGGCCGCCGGGCGACCATCGCGTCGGCGGCGGCCTGGGTGAGGGCCTGGCTGTGGGTGGCGTGGATCAGCAGGGCCGGGCAGGTGCTCGCCTGCCAGGTGTCCCAGTGGTCGCCCTCGCAGGCGTGGATGGAGTCGAGCATGTCCTGGCCGTGGAAGGCCAGCCGCCAGCCGCTCCCGTCGCTCAGCGGGCGTACGCCGTCGGCGACGAAGGGGAGGGCGGCCGGGTCGACGGCGGCGAGGAGTTCCTCGCGGGTGGGCGCCGTGTAGGGCAGCGCGCCGAGGAAGTCGAACCACTTGGGGCCCGTGGGGATGGAGATGGCCACGGTGGCTTCGACGCCGATCAGGACGCCGATCCGGTCGGGGTGGGCGGCGGCGAGGTGGTAGGCGTTGAGCCCGCCGAGCGAGTAGCCGAGGAGGGCGACCGGTTCGGTGAGGCCGAGGTGGTCGAGGAGGGCGACGGCGTCGGCGACGTACCCCTCGCGGCGGTAGTGCGGGGCCCGGTCGGAGTCGCCGTGGCCGCGCTGGTCGGGGGCGATGACCCGCCATGCGTCGCCGAGGGCGGCGGCCAGGCCGGTGAAGGCGGCGGCTTCGGACATCCCGCCGTGCAGGGCGAGCAGCGGGCGGCCGGTGCCGCCGAAGTCCAGGTACGACAGTGCGCGTCCGTCGATGTCCAGCGTGTGGCGCATGGTTCGGCTCTCCCCGTTCGTCTGTGTGTGGTGCTCGGTGACGTCTTCAGCCTGGCAGTAATTGGGCAAGCGCGCAATACGTACGTGTAGGGCAACCGCCCAAAAATCTTCCGCGGGCTACGATCCCGGCATGGGAAATCGCGAGGACCTGCTGGCCGGAGCGCGCCGCTGCCTGGAGGAGAAGGGCTACCTGCGCACGACCGTGCGCGACATCGCCTCGGCGGCGCAGGTGAGCATGGCCGCGATCGGCTACCACTTCGGCTCCCGCGAGGTGCTCCTCAACCAGGCGCTCTTCGCCGCGATGGAGGAGTGGGCCGCCGGCGCCGGCCGGCTCGCCGGGGAGGGCGACACCAGGGAGGAGCGCTACGCCGACACCTGGGACCGCAAGATCCGCGACTTCGCCGACATGCGCTGGCTGTGGATCGCCTCCGTCGAGGCCTTCGTCCACGCCCAGTCCTCGCCCGAGCTGCTCGCGATCCTCTCGGAGGGTCAGCGCCGCAACCGGCGCATGGTGGCCGCCCAGCTCCGCGGCGTGCCCGAGGACGCGGTCACCGAGGAGGACGTGCGCTCCCTCGGCTCCCTGCACATCGCCCTGCTGAGCGGGGTCATGGTGCAGGTCCTCACCGACCCCGAGCACGCGCCCACGGGGGCCGGGATCGCCCAAGGGCTGCGCGCCATGGTGGAGTTGCTCGGCGAACCGGCCCGTACCGACGGGTAGTAACCCCACGCTCCGCACGCCATAATCCGCTCCGGCCCGGCCGCCGTGGCCGGACCCCCGGCCACCGGACCACCACCGGCTGCCGGACCACCGGACTGCGGACAAAGGGGCGGGCATGGCACTGCACAGACGGGCGTTCCTGACCGGGACACTGGCGGCGGGCGCGGCGACGGCCCTGGGCACGGCGGTCCCCGCCCGGGCCACCGCGAGGACCCTGGGCCCCCAGGACTGGATGGCGGGCCTCGGCGACTCCACCGCCCTCCAGCGCATGACCATCCCCGGCACCCACGACTCCGGCGCCCGCCTGGGCGGCCTCTACGTCGCCTGCCAGAACACCTCGATAGCCGAGCAGCTCGACTCCGGCATCCGGTTCCTCGACGTCCGCTGCCGGGTGACGGGCGGCTCCTTCGCCATCCACCACGCCGCGTTCTACCAGGACCTGATGTTCGGGGACGTCCTCGTCGCCTGCGCGAACTTCCTCGCCGCGCACCCCTCGGAGACCGTCCTGATGCGCGTGAAGCAGGAGTACTCCACCGAGAGCGACGCCACCTTCCGCGCCGTCTTCGACGACTACCTCGACCGCCGCGGCTGGCGCCCGCTCTTCCGGATCGCCGACACCCTGCCCACCCTCGGCCAGGCCCGCGGCAGGGTCGTGCTCCTCGCCGACAACGCCGGCCTGCCCGGCCTGCGCTACGGCGACGGCGGGGTCTTCGACATCCAGGACGACTACAACACCGAGCCCTTCGCCAAGCGCGGCCGGATCGAGGACCAGTTCCGCAAGGCCGTTCAGCAGCCCGGCAAGCTCTTCGTGAACTACACCAGCACCGCCGCGTACATGCCCCCGCGCTGGAACTCCGACCGGCTCAACCCGCAGGTCCACGCCTTCGTCGACGGCGCCGAGATGGCCGGCCGGACCGGGCTCGGCATCGTCCCGATGGACTTCCCGAACACCCGCTCCGGCCTGGTCGCCTCACTGATCCGGCACAACTGACGCCTGCGGCCGCGGATCCGCCGAGGGCGGCGGCGTCGGAGCGCCCGGGATGCGGAGCACCGCCTCCGTGCCGCCGGCCCCGTCCGCCGCCGCCCGCAGTTCGGCGCTGCCGCCCGAGCGGGCGGCCGTACGGGCCACGATGGACAGGCCCAGCCCGCTGCCGGGCAGGGCGCGGGCCGACTCGGAGCGCCAGAACCGCTCGAAGACGTACGGGAGGTCCTCGGGCGGGATGCCGGGCCCGTGGTCGCGTACGGTCAGCTCGCCCGCGCGCAGCGAGACCTCGACCGCGCCGCCCGGCGGGCTGAACTTCACGGCGTTGTCCAGGACGTTGACCACCGCCCGTTCCAGCGCGGCCGCCTCGCCCCGGACGTACCAGGGCTCCAGCTCCGAGCTGAACCGCAGCTCGGGACCGCGCAGCCGGGCCCGGGACAGGGCCGTCCCGGCGATGTCGTGCAGGGCCACCACCCCGAGCGGGGCGTGCGGGGCCGCGTCCGGGCGGGACAGCTCCTGGAGGTCCCCGATCAGCGAGGCCAGCTCCGTCATCTGCGCTTTCACCGAGGCCAGCAGCTCGCGGCGGTCCTCGGGCGGGATGGCCCGGCCGGTCTCCTCGCTGCGCGCGAGGAGCTCGATGTTGGTGCGGAGCGAGGTGAGCGGGGTCCGCAGCTCGTGTCCGGCGTCCGCGATCAGCTGGGCCTGGCGCTCCTGGGAGGAGGCCAGGGCGGCGGTCATGGAGTTGAAGGACCGCGACAGGCGGGCGATCTCGTCGTCGCCCTCGTCGGGGATCCGGACGGTCAGGTCCTCGGTGCGGGCGATGTGCTCGACCACCCCGGTGAGCTCGTCGACCGGCCGCAGCCCGGTCCGCGCCACCCACAGCCCGGCCGCGCCCGCGCCGACGACGCCGATGCCGGAGACGAGGAGGAGGACCCAGGCGAGGGTGGAGAGGGGCTGTTCGATGTCGGCGAGGGGCTTGGCGATGGAGACGCCGAAGGTCGCGCCGCCGTTGGTGAGGCGCTTGTTGATCGTGTACACGCGCATCTTGGTGCCGTCGGCGGTCGTCGCGTCGTGCAGGGACTTGTCGGCCAGGCCCGCGGCCACGGCCTTGTCGGCGCCGGAGACCGGCAGGTCGCTGCGTCCGCCGACCAGGCAGCGTCCGCCGTCCGCGGTGACGATCTGGACGGTCGGTCCGAGCTCCTCGGCGATGTTCGGCGGCCCGACGGGCAGGCGGGTCACGCAGCCCTCGCGCAGGGTGCGGACCACCTGTTCGTCCGGCTGGGTCGACAGCAGGGACCGGTTCAGCTGGTCGTTCAGCTGGGCCCGCACCATCACCCAGGACACCCCGGCCACCGCCGCGACCGCCACCGCCACCGCGACGGTGACCAGCAGCGCCAGCCGGGAGCGCAGCGGCAGGGCGCGGAACCTGGCGGCCGGGCTCGTCATTCGGGCCCGCCCTCGCCGGCGCGCAGGACGTACCCGACCCCGCGCACGGTGTGGACCAGGCGCGGCTCGCCGCCCGCCTCGGTCTTGCGGCGCAGGTACATCACGTACACGTCGAGGGAGTTGGAGCTGGGCTCGAAGTCGAAGCCCCAGACCGTCTTGAGGATCTGCTCGCGGGTCAGGACCTGGCGCGGGTGCGCCAGGAACATCTCCAGCAGGGTGAACTCCGTACGGGTCAGCTCCACGCGGCGCCCGCCGCGGGTGACCTCGCGGGTGGCGAGGTCCATGCGCAGGTCGCCGAAGGTGAGCGCGTCGCCGTCCGGCTCCGGGCCGGCGGCGGCCGGGGCGGCGTAGGAGCTGCGGCGCAGCAGGGCGCGGACGCGGGCGAAGAGCTCGTCCAGCTCGAAGGGCTTGACGAGGTAGTCGTCGGCGCCCGCGTCCAGCCCGGTGACGCGGTCGCCGACGGTGTCGCGGGCGGTCAGCATCAGGATGGGGGTGACGCTGCCGGCGGCGCGCAGCCGGCGGGCCGCCGTCAGCCCGTCCATGCGGGGCATCTGGATGTCGAGGACGATCAGCTCGGGGGCGTACGAGGCCGCCTGGTCGAGGGCGTCGAGTCCGTCGACGGCGGTCCGTACGGCGTACCCCTCGAAGGCGAGGCTGCGGCGCAGGGCCTCGCGGACGGCCGGCTCGTCGTCGACGACGAGGATGCGCTGCGGGTCGCCTTCGGCGGCGTGCATGGGGTCCCCCAGGGGTGTGGTGTGGTCGGTGTGCGGGACACCTCCCAGGGTGTCAGAAGGAGATGCCGAAGCCGTTGCCGCTGCCGCGGCCGTCGGAGCCGTTGGCGTTGCCGCCCTTGCGGAGGGAGTCGAGGTCGGCCTTGACGGTGTTGACGGGGATGGCGAAGCCGAGGCCGACGCTGCCGGCGCTGGAGCTGTCGGTGGAGGGGGAGTAGATCGCGGAGGGCATCCCGACGATCTCGCCGTTCATGTTGACCAGGGCGCCGCCGGAGTTGCCGGGGTTGAGGGAGGCGTCGGTCTGGATGGCCTTGTAGGAGGTGGTGTTGGAGCCGGTGGTGCCGTTGAACTGGCGGCCGTCGTACGAGAAGGGCCAGCTGCCGCCCCCGCCTCCGCCCTGCTGGCGGCGCTGCTGCTGGTCCTCGGACTTGGGTACGTTCACGTCGCGGTCGAGCGCGGAGACGATGCCGCTGGTGACGGTGCCGGTGAGGCGGTCGGGGGAGCCGATGGCGACGACCTGGTCGCCGACCTTGAGGTGGTCGGAGTTGCCGAGCTTGGCGGCCTTGAGGCCGCTCGCCCCCTGGAGCTTGATCAGGGCGAGGTCCTTGTCGGGGTCGGTGCCGACCGTCTTGGCGGTGTACTTCTTGCCGTCGCTCATCGTCACCTGGATCTCGGTGGCGCCGCTGACTACGTGGTTGTTGGTGACGATCTCACCGTCGGAGGTGACGACGATGCCGGAGCCGGTGCCCTGGCCGGAGCCGGTGCGGGTGTCGATGCGGACGACGGACGGGCTGACCTGTTCGGCCACGCCGGAGACGGTGCCGGTGCTGGACTGCGAGACGTTGGTGCCGCTGAAGCCGGTGCCGGCGGAGCCGTTCGGGGCGAGGAACTGCTGGACGGCGGCGGCCGTTCCCCCGCCGACCACGGCCGCCGCGAGGGCGACGGCGACGAGCAGGGCGACGGGGCGCTTGGCGCGGGGGGTGGGGGCGGGGGCCGCGGGTCCCTGGTGGGACCAGCCGGCGGGGCCGGTGGGGCCACTGGTGTCACCGGGGCCATCGTGGCCGCCGGTGCCACCGGGGCGGGGTGTTGCCGGGGGCTGGTGCGCCTCGTGCCATCCCGGGGCGGGGGTGGGGGCGGCCGGGGGGTACGCGGGCGGGGGCGGGTAGGACCCACCGGCGCCCATCGCGTCGTGGGCCAGCCGGTCGCGTCCGCGCTGCCATTCCTCGCCGAAGGGCGAGTGCGGGGCCGGGCGGTTCTCCTGCGGGTACTCGCCTTCGCGGCGGAGGTCGTCGGTCATGTCTATGACTCTGTCCGCGGATCATGAAAGCTTCCTGAGTCCCGGCTGAGAAGCCCGACAGAACCGCGTATGCCCGATATAAGGACCCCGGCCCGGCCCGGCCCGGCCCGTGCGTCTCGGGTCCCGCTGCGCGGAGCCGTCTCCCCGCCCCGCCCTTCCACCGTTCCCCTGGGCACCGCCCCGGAGCCCCGCGCCTCAATCGCCGGCGGGGCTGGAAGACCTGGGGCTCCGCCCCAGACCCCGCGCCTCAAACGCCGGCGGGGCTGGATTTGGCGGGGCTGGGTGTTCGCCCGCGGGCTGGGATCCGCTGCGCGGATCCAGCCCGCGCGAGCGGGTAGGGCGCGGAGCGCCGTGTTCGTAGCCCCGTTGACCAGTGCCGTGACCGGAAAGGTTCACCGGGTCCCAACGTCCGGCACGGTACCTCGCCGGTACGTCCAGTACGAGCCGCGGCCCTCCGCCTTGCGATGCACCGCACCGGCCGCCGCGACCCGGTGCCGCTGCAGCACCAACCGGATCACCGACATCGTGAAGGCAGTCCTCGTCCTTCACCACGCCTCAACGTGAGGTGGGAAAGGCTCACTGATCAAACGCTGCCCCCGCGAGGTGAACGGGGCCGACGCAGTACCTCACGGTCTGGGCGCGTTCACTCGTACGTGGCTGAGTGTCGTTGCAGCCATGTGCACGCCGACGGCCTTCGCGCCTGCGCTGTACCGTCACTCGGCCTTGCTGAGGTAGTCGGAGAGTCCCACGTTGTCGATCCGCTCCAGGACGAGAGGCATCGCCGAGGCCGTGAGGGCACCACCGAGGGCACCCAGAACGGCCATCGTCCTCCGGTCCTCATCCAGGTTGTCAAGCATCGAGGCGTATGCGCCGAGTACGGCCCCGAGCATCACGTGGCCCAGCGGCGTCTGGCCGTCGGCCTGCTGAACGATGCTCGCGATCGCGACCGCGACGACGCCGGCACCGTCGCGGTCCCGGATCCTGTCGCACTGCGCGCCGACGTCGGCGCCCTCAAAAGCCAGCCGGCCGAGCTCACGAAGCTCCGCCACGTCCTCCTCGCCGAGGCCGACGGTGGTCAGCCGGAGGAGGTGGTAGTGCAGCCTACTCAGCTGCATGTCCTCGACGACGATCTGCTGATCAAACCTGAACGCGTCACCCACGCGACGCTGAATGTCCTCGGTACTGCTCGCAGACATGTAACCGCCCTCCGCTCGATGTCCGCGGGCCGTCAGATGGTGTGCGGCCCCGGACCCTTCGCCATTGCAGCCGCCAATGGCTCGGCTGTCACGGTCGCGGCACCGACTGGGCGACGCTGGCACCCGATTGGCACAAGGTCGAGGCGGTCCTCAGGGAGAACCCGGGTTCGCGGCGAGCCTTCGGTGGCGTGCGCCCTGGTCGCTTCGGCCGCGCCGGGTTCGTGCGCACGAGCTTGCCGATCTGAGTCGGGTGGGTGGTGGCCGTCTCGATGACGAAGTCCTCGTCGTCACGCAACCCGGTAAACCTTCCCGGTCACAGCACGAGGCGCGGGCGCGGAGTCCGCCACCTATAGCCCCGCCGGCGTTTGAGGCGCGGGGGCAGGGGCGGCGCCCCTGGGAACGGTGGAAGGGCGGGTAGGGGACCGCTCCGCGCAGCGGCACGGACCCGCAGGGGACGGCCGGGCCCGGCCAGGGGCAGCGGCCCCGCCCCGCAACCGGCGGACGGAGGCCGGCGCAGCGGCGCGAAGCCGGGGAGGCGCCCCCGCGCCGAGACGCGCGAGCGGCGCGTCAAAAAGGTCAGCGGCAGCCGCAGGAGCGGCGGATTACCAGGGCCGACGGGAACTGCTTCAGCCGCTCCCGGCGCGAGCCCGCCACGCGGAGGGCGTCGTCCAGGACGAGGTCCACCGCCGCGCGGGCCATCGCCGGCCGGTCCGAGGAGACCGTCGTCAGCGGCGGGTCCGTCAGCGCGGCCTCCTTCACGTCGTCGAAGCCGGCCACCGCCAGCTCCCCGGGCACGTCGATGCGCAGCTCCCGCGCCGCCCGCAGCACACCGATGGCCTGGTCGTCCGTCGCGCAGAAGATCGCCGTCGGCCGGTCCGGCCGGGCCAGGACCTCCAGGGCGACCCGGTACGCGTCGTAGCGGTTGTACGGGGCCTCGATGACCCGGCCCTCCACCGACCGCCCGGCCTCCAGCATGGCCCGCCGCCAGCCCTCCACGTGGTCGGCGACCGGGTCGCCGACCGACGGGGTGTTCTCGATGCCGCCGATGCAGGCGACGTACTCGTGCCCGTGTTCCAGCAGGTGCCGGGTGGCGAGCTGCGCGCCGCCGATGTCGTCCGTGACCACGGCCACGTCGTCGATGGCCTCGGGACGCTCGTGCAGCAGCACGATCCGCGCGTCCCAGGCCTCGATCTCCGACGCCGCGCGCTCGCTCATGCCCTGGCTGACCAGGATCAGCCCGGACACCCGCATGCCGAGGAACGCGCGCAGGTAGTGGACCTCGCGCTCGTCCCGGTAGTCGGAGTTCCCGACCAGGACCATCTTTCCGCGCTCGGCGGCGGCCTGCTCGACCGCGTGCGCCATCTCCGCGAAGAACGGCTGGCGCGCATCCGGGACGATCATGCCTATGAGGTCGGTACGCCGCGACGCCATCGCCTGGGCGACCCGGTCCGGGCGGTAGCCCAGTTCCTTGATCGCGGCGAGGACACGCTCGCGCGTGGCCGGGGCGACCGGCCTGGGTCCGTTGTTGATGACGTAGCTCACGACGGCGGTAGACGTACCCGCAAGTCGTGCAACGTCATCCCGCGTCACCTTGGCCACGCGCGGAAGTCTACGCGGGGTGACCTACCTCTGGGCAGGGCGTCCTACGGAGTGGATGGTCACAGGGCCTCCCTCTAATGGGGGACGGCCGCCGGGGTCTCGGTCTCGGTCTCGGACGGGGCCTGCTTCCGCTCGGTCTTCCGCTCGGTCTGGGCCGCCGCCTCCGCCGCCCGCTCGGCCTTCTCCGGGGTGACGAAGCGGTAGCCGACGTTGCGGACCGTTCCGATCAGCGACTCGTGCTCGGGGCCGAGCTTGGCGCGCAGCCGCCGGACGTGGACGTCCACCGTCCGGGTGCCGCCGAAGTAGTCGTAGCCCCAGACCTCCTGGAGGAGCTGGGCACGGGTGAAGACCCGGCCCGGGTGCTGGGCGAGGTACTTGAGGAGCTCGAACTCCTTGAAGGTCAGGTCCAGGACCCGGCCCTTGAGCTTGGCGGAGTACGTCGCCTCGTCCACCGACAGGTCGCCGTTGCGGATCTCCATGGGGGAGTCGTCGGAGCCGAGCTGCTGGCGGCCCATGGCCAGCCGCAGCCGCGCCTCGACCTCGGCAGGGCCGGCGGTGTCGAGGAGGACGTCGTCGATGCCCCAGTCGGCGGTGACGGCGGCGAGACCGCCCTCCGTGACGACGAGGATCAGCGGGCAGCCGGGCCCGGTGGAGCGCAGGAGCTGGCACAGCGACCGCACCTGAGGCAGGTCGCGGCGGCCGTCGACGAGGATCACGTCGGCCCCGGGGGTGTCCACCAGGGCGGGGCCCTCGGCCGGGGCCACCCTGACGTTGTGCAGCAGCAGGCCGAGTGCGGGCAGCACCTCGGCGGACGGCTGCAGGGCATTGGTCAGCAGCAGGAGAGAGCTCATGCCCGCCCACCTGCCCGGGTCGGGTGGTCATACCCCTGTTTGCTTCGCTGGTCCATCACGTCGGTTCCTCCTCGGTCCCGTCGAGGACGTGCGTGGTACTGCTTCGTACGACTTGCCTGGCATGCCGTCCGGCCCCCGCGCCCTGGGGTCCGGATGGATACCACTGTTATCGGTCCGTTCAACGTGCTGAAAGCACAAAAGGACCCGGGGGCCACACTGCCCGGATCCTCTACGCCGCCAGAATAGCCCACCCGCCCTTTCCGGGCCGAGGGCCGTCGTGCACCGCATTCTGTGGTTCGCGCCACGCCTTCCTCCTGCGTATGCCCTGGTTTCACCGGATCGGTGGACCCCGTGCGGGCCTCCCGGGCGCACGTACGGCGCGCGGTGGCACGCCGGGGTGACGAGCCGGAGGGGTCATCATGGAGGCCGACGGTAGAGAGCCGACGGAGCCGAACAGACGATAGGAGCTGCAGTGGCAACCGGAACCATCCGCTACTGGGCGGCGGCGAAGGCCGCAGCCAAGACGGCGGAGGAGCCGTACTCGGCGCGCACACTGGCCGAGGCGCTCGACGCAGTGCGGGAACGCCACCCGGGGGAGCTGTCCCGGGTCCTGCAGCGCTGCTCCTTCCTCGTGAACGACGAGCCCGTGGGCAAGCGCCCGCACGATGCCGTCCTGCTGACCGAGGGGGGCACCGTCGAGGTGCTCCCGCCGTTCGCGGGCGGGTGAGCGGAACCAGATGAGTACTCCCGAGGAACAGCAGCAGCGGCAGCAGCAGGCCGCCGCCGCCCAGCAGGATCCGTACAGCACCCAGACCTGGCAGGCCGACACCTGGGAGACCGGGTACCAGCCGGTGCAGCAGCCGCTCGGCTCGGTGCCGGGGCAGGCGGGCCCGCCGGTTGCTCCGCCGGTTGCTCCGCAGGGGCAGCAGGAGTGGCAGCAGCAGGCCGGGGGAACCGGTGGCGGTGTGCCGTGGCCGGACGCCTCGTCCGGTGCCGGTGCCGGTGCCGCGCAGGCGTACCCGGGGCCGGCGCAGCCGCAGTCCGCGGTGCCCGACTCGTGGTTCCGTGACGAGCAGCCGCAGCAGCCGCAGCAGCCGCAGCAGCCGCAGCAGCCCGGTGGGGGCGTGCCGTGGCCCGACGCCTCGGCGGGCGGTGGCGTCGCCGCTGCCGCCGAGAGCGCGTACCCGGCGCCGTACCCGGGCCCGGCGCAGCCGCAGGCGGCCGTGCCGGAGGCGTGGTTCCGCGACGCGCAGCCCCAGGCCGACGTGGCGGCCGCCGAGACGGCGTACCTGCCGCCGGTGCGGCAGCCCGAGCCGCAGCAGCAGACCGGTGGCGGTGCGCCCTGGCCGGGGGCCGGCTCGGCCGCCGCCGAGACCGCGTACCTGCCGCCCGTACGGGAGCCCGCCGACGCGGCCGCCGAGACGGCCTACCTGCCGCCGTACCCCGGCCCGTCCCAGGCCCGGCCGGAGCCGGCCGTGCCCGACTCCTGGTTCCGCGACGCACAGCCCCAGGCACACGCGGACGCCGCCGCTGAGACGGCGTA
>NZ_JBEZWL010000010.1:15214-110444 GCF_040648015.1 Streptomyces sp. NPDC029216
CCTGCCGCCGGTGCGCGATCCGCAGCCCGGCATGGACGCCGCCGCTGAGACCGCGTATCTCCCGCCCGTGCGGGACCCGCAGCCCGGCATGGACGGTGCCGCCGCCGAGACGGCGTACCTGCCGCCGGTGCGCGATCCGCAGCCCGGCATGGACGCCGCCGCTGAGACCGCGTATCTCCCGCCCGTGCGGGACCCGCAGCCCGGCATGGACGTGTCCGCCGCCGAGACGGCGTACCTCCCGCCCGTGCGGGACCCCCAGCCGGCGCCCGGCGCCGCCGCCGAGACCGCGTACCTGCCGCCCGTGCGGGAGGCCGAGCCGCAGGGGGCCGGGGCCGAGTGGTCGCCGCCGACGCTCGGCGGGAACACCCTGCGGGCCGTCGACCCCGATCAGGCGCGCGCCGAGGGGCGGTCGCCGATCATCGACCCGGGGCCGCAGTCGGCCATACTGACCGCCGCCCTCGGGCTGGTGCTGGCCGGGTCGGCCGCGCTGGGCCATTACGCGCTGCTGGCGCCGCTGATCGCCCTCCAGGCCCTCACCGCCGCCGGCTGGTTCCGCCTCAACGGCATGTGGCCGGCCCGCCAGGGCATCGCCCTCGCCTTCGCCGGAGCCCTCGTCGCCGACGGCGCGGTGCTCGCGGTGGACGGGACGTACGGGCCCGGCGCCATCATCGGCACCCTCGGGGTGTGGGTGCTGCTCACCCTGGTCCTCCAGCTGCGCAGCCACGCCGACCCCGACGAGCGGATGTACGGGCTGATGGCCTCGGTGGCCTCCGCCGCGCTGTCCATCGCCTGCGCCGGGTTCCTCGCGGCCGACGGGGCCGCGGTGAGCACGGGGGCGGCCGCCGTGGCCGTGGCCGTCTTCGCGCGGGCCCTGCCGCTGCCGACCGTGCCCTCCGTGGGCGTCTCCCTGGCCGCCGCGGCCGGTGCGGGCATCGCGGTCGGCGGGCTGACCGCGCTGGGCGCGGCCGGGGCGCTGGTCGGCCTCGTGGCCGGCGTGTGCGCGCTGGTCGGGCTGCGCGTGGCGGCGTACGACTACCCGTCGAAGTTCGTCCACATGACGGCCGGTGTCGCGCTGCCGCTGGCGGTGGCGGCCCCCGCCGTCTACCTGATCGGCCGGGTGGTCGGCTGAGGGCCCGTGGGCGGGCCGGGCGCCGGGGGAGACGGCGCTCACAGGCCCGCTCACGGCGCTCCGACCACGATCATGGTCCACTAGAACGCACGTACTGATGAGTGAGTGGGGGAGGGGCGCGTGCGTTTCCTGCGTTTCATAGTGATCGTCGCTGTGGTGCTGGGGGGCCTGTTCGTGGGGGCCGACCGGTGGGCGGTCGGCTACGCCGAGGACCGGCTCGCCGAGCGCATCCAGTCCCGCCAGGGCCTGGCGGGCAGCGCCGAGGTCGACATCCACGGCTTCCCCTTCCTCACCCAGGCGCTCAGCCACGAGCTGGAGCAGGTCGACCTGAAGCTGACGGGCGTCGACGCGACCGCCGACGGCCGCAAGACGCGGCTGTCGGAGCTCGACGCCAGCTTCCACGACGTGAAGCTGAACGGTGACTACACCGGCGGCTCCGCCAAGCGCGCCGAGGGCACCGCGCTGATCTCGTACGAGGACCTCACCAAGGCCTCCCAGACGGGCGCGACCCTGACGTACGGCGGCCAGCCGGGCAAGCTGAAGGTCACCGCGACGGTGGACTTCTTCGGCAAGCCGATCACCCGCAGCGTGATCTCCACCGTCGCGCTGGTCGACGGGAAGGAAGGCTCCGGCGGCAAGATCGTCCGGGTCCGCGCGGACTCCGTCCCCGGCGAGGGGATACCGGGGATCGAGACCGCGATCCGCAAGCGGACGGACTTCGACCGCCGCATCGACGACGGCCTCCCGGCGGGGCTGAAGCTCTCCGCGCTGACCTCGGACGCGGCCGGCGTCCACCTCACGCTGACCGGCACGGACGTGAGCCTGGCCGGATCGTGAGACAGCGCGGTCCGATCCGCAGAAGGACGGGCCGCACGGACAGCCCCCGGAGGTCGCGAGGCGGCCTCCGGGGGCTTTCTCATCCCGCCATTCGGACGATCCTGTCTCGCCATATGACACGCCGGTGACAGGGCGGCCGATTCCTCCCTACGATCCTGGCTATGAAGCATCAGCAGGCGGACCTCACGAAGCGGCGGGCAGTAGACCTGTGTCGCGTCGCCGCCATGCTCTGTCGCTCCATGTGAGGCGTGAGCCTTCCCGCTCCGCCGGCCGGACCGACGGCCCTTCAATCCCGCGTGACCGCACCGCACCGCCCTGCCTCCTGCCCCTGACGCCTCCCCGCGCAGGGCCTGAAGAGCGACACCCGGAACGGCGCACGCACAGCAACGCCAGCCCCACCGCAGTACCAGCACAGCCCCGCCGCACACTGCCCCGGAGGAGATCACCATGAGCCGCAGCGACGTCCTCGTAGACGCCGACTGGGTCGAGGCCCACCTGAACGACGCCAACGTCGTGATCGTCGAGGTGGACGAGGACACGTCCGCGTACGACAAGAACCACATCAAGAACGCCGTCCGGATCGACTGGAAGAAGGACCTCCAGGACCCGGTCCGCCGCGACTTCGTGGACCAGGAGGGCTTCGAGAAGCTCCTCTCCGCCAAGGGCATCTCGAACGACGACACCGTGGTCCTCTACGGCGGCAACAACAACTGGTTCGCGTCCTACGCCTACTGGTACTTCAAGCTCTACGGCCACCAGGACGTCAAGCTCCTCGACGGCGGCCGCAAGAAGTGGGAGCTCGACTCCCGCGACCTGGTCGACGGCAAGGACGTCCCGAACCGCCCGGCCACCGCGTACAAGGCCAAGGCCCAGGACACCTCCATCCGCGCCTTCCGCGACGACGTCGTGGCCGCGATCGGCTCCCTGAACCTGGTCGACGTCCGCTCGCCCGACGAGTTCTCCGGCAAGCTGCTCGCCCCGGCGCACCTCCCGCAGGAGCAGTCGCAGCGCCCCGGCCACGTGCCGAGCGCCCGCAACATCCCGTGGTCGAAGAACGCCAACGACGACGGCACCTTCAAGTCCGACGAGGAGCTCACCGCCCTCTACGAGGCCGAGCAGGTCGACCTCGCGAAGGACACCATCGCCTACTGCCGCATCGGCGAGCGCTCCGCGCTCACGTGGTTCGTGCTGCACGAGCTCCTGGGCCAGGAGAACGTCAAGAACTACGACGGCTCCTGGACCGAGTACGGCTCGCTCGTCGGCGTGCCGATCGAGCTCGGCCCGAACAAGTAATCCCGCCGCCGGGCACGCGACGCCCGGGCGAAGGCAGCCACGGCAGCCACGGCAGCAGAACCTCTCTAGGACAGGACAGAGAACATGTGTGGAGCACAGATCGGCGGGCCCGACCTCGCGACGCTCAAGCCCGGTGAGACCGCGATCCAGGGCCAGGTGACCAAGGACGGCGAGCCCGTCAGCGGCTACGTGCGGCTGCTGGACTCGACCGGCGAGTTCACCGCCGAGGTCCCGACCTCCGCGACCGGCCAGTTCCGCTTCTACGCGGCCACCGGCTCGTGGACGCTGCGGGCGCTGGTGCCCGGCGGCCAGGCCGACCGTGCCGTCGTGGTCGCCGAGGCCGGCGGCGTGACGGACGTCGCCATCGCGGTCTGATCACCGCACTGCGATACCGGCCGAAGGGCCGCACCCCAGGGGGTTGGACGCCACTGGACGGGGTGCGGCCCTTCGCGCCGTCCGGACCCTTGTATCGGTACGGGCCGGCCCTAGGCTGGAGGTATGTACGCCCGGCGTCGGCGCGCCTACTTCCTGCTCATGGGCGCATGCCTGTTCCTGTTCGTCTCCGCCTGGTCCTTCGTACGCCTCATCTCGGTCCCGGCGGCGGTCGCGCTGTGCGTGGTCGCCATGGTCATCCCGCCGGTCGCGGCCATGGTCGCCAACCGGCGCGGGCCCGACGACCGCTGGTGGGACGACCCTTCGGGGGATCCGAAGTCCGACGAGTGGTGGGACGAACTGGACGGGAAACGGCGTCCCCCCGAGGATTGAACGCGTTCGAGATAAAAGCGTAATAAGGATGCGCACAACGGCTCCCGACCCCAGGGTGTCTTGGATGTGCGCGGGCGAACGACCCCGCGCCTCCAGGTCTGTGGGGGGACCCCTTTGGAACACGAACAGCCGCCGCCGCGCGCTCCGCGCCGCCGTGGCCGCACCACCGCCCTGATCGCCGCCGCTCTCGTCCTCGGCGCCCTCGCCGGCACGGTCACCGGTTACGCGATCCAGTACGACCGTAAGCCCACGCCCCTGCCGCCACTGGCCCAGCAGAAGCTGGACACGCCGAAGGCGCTGGCGCCGAACGACGCCACGACGGTCAAGACGATCAACGCCAACCGCTGGCACAAGAGCGACGGAGACCTCACCGAACTGCTGATCGAGGCGCCGGCCGGGGCGAAGGTCGACTTCGACGGGTACGACACGCTCGACGCCTACGCGACGACCTTCGAGAACCCGAACGGCGCCGTGCGCGACTTCGTCAAGGACGGGCTGCGACGCCTCGCCATACGGAGGTGGACGCAGGGCGACGTCCGCGTGGAGGTCCAGCTCGTGCAGTACCGCGACTACTCCGGTGCGGACCGCCACTACCGGGAGCAGTCGAACTACATGCCCAATAAGGACTTCGCGGGCAACGGCGGCATCGCCGTCCCCGGCGTCTCCGCGGGGCTGGGACACGTCTGGGTCTACTCGGACACCACCAAGGAACCCGGGTACGCCCCGGTACGGGAGGCCCGCGCCCTCGTCCGCCGGGGCGACATCGTCCTGGACCTCTTCTACACCGACGAGCGCGGCGGGCAGATTGCCGAGAGCGACGTCCTCGACCTGGCCAAGCGACAGCTGGAGCGACTGTGACCGAGCCCCAGACCGAGCCGCAGGCCGAGCCCCAGGCCGTGGCGGACGAGGCGTCGGAGAGCCCCGCGCCGGCGGCGGGCCGCCGGAAGAAGGTCCTCCTCTCCGCTGCCGCCGTGGCGGCCGCCCTCCTCGTGGGCGGCGGGGTGTGGGCGGCCTCCGCCCTCGCCGACGCCGACCGCACCGCGCCGACCGCCTACTGGGTCGAGGCCGGCGGCAAGCTGCCCGAGGCCGAGCACCCCGCGCCGGTGCCGGGCAACGATCTCACCTCCAAGCTCCTGCCGGCCCCGTCCGGTTTCGAGCCGGGGCCCGATCTCCCCGGTGACGGGAACGACTTCTACGTGTCCGGGGAGAAGGCCGTCGAGGGCTTCAAGGAGGCCCGCAAGGGCCTGTCCGGTTCGGAGCGCAAGAAGCGCGACGAGATGCTGGCGGACCTCAAGCTCAAGGGCCTGGCCGGCCGGAGCTACGCCTCCACCGGCATGGTCGTCGAGATCCGTCTCATGCAGGCCGACCCGAAGGCGGTGGGGGTGTTCGCGGACGTCTCCAAGAAGATGCTCGCCGTCATCGGCGACGACCGGGACGCGCCGACGGTGGACGGCTACCCGGATGCCAAGTGCACCCGCATGAGCGTGGGCGACGAGAAGAAGGGGGCGGTCGACTCCTTCTACTGCGTGGCCGTCCAGGGCGACGTGATGGTCAACTTCCGCGCGTACGGTCCCCAGACGGCAGGCCTCTCGAAGACGGAGGCCACCAGCCTCCTCAGGAACCAGCTGTCCCGCCTGAAGTCCCCCGGGGAGTCCGTGTGACCGAGCAGAACACCACCGTCGACCCGGCACTGGCACCGGTGACCTCCGAAGCCCCGGCGGCCCCCGACGCACCCGTGCCCGCCCCGGCGAAGGACCGCCGCGCGCTGCGCGCCGTCCTGCGCTGGACCGCCGCCGTCCTCGTCTTCGCCGCCGCGGGCGCGGGGACCGCGTACGGGATCACCCGGGCCGAGCGCACCGACGTCCCCGGCCTGTCCACGAAGAGCGACGGCCGCTGGACCTACCCGGCCCTGGCCAAGCCCGCCCTGCCGCCGGGCGCGCCGGTGCCCTTCGCCGTGGACAACCCGGAAGGCATCCACTACGCCGGCCTCACCCAGCTCCTCCTGCCCGCCCCCGTCGGCTCCGCCCCCGACCCCGGGCTGAAGCTGGAGAAGGACTCGGCGGTCACCGTCGACGCCTTTCTGGAGGAGTACGACCCCGCCGTGCGCGAGAAGCTGAAGCAGGGGTTCGCCGACAACGGGCTGCGCCAGATCGCGGCCCGCGGCTGGACCACCCCGGACGGCACCCGCACCCGCGTCTACCTGCTGCGCTTCCACGCCTCGGGCTTCGCGGACACCTTCACCGGCTGCGGCACCGACCTCAACGGCGTCAAGGGCATCGAGACGGACCGGGGCTGGGACGAGGCCCACAAGGCCCAGCCCGCCCCCGAGCCAGACGGCATCACCGTCCTCCAGGAAACCGTCCCCTTCGGCGACGAGCAGACCAGGGTCGGGTGCGTCCAGTCGGGCGACGTCCAGGCCCTGATCCTCCAGAACCGCAAGGGCGGGGCCGCAGCCGTCCCGGTCCACCAGGCGGTGGTCCTCCAGAGGCAGCTGCTGAGCTGAGCCCGCAGGGGCCGGTTCGGCCTACCTCACACCGTGCGCCGGTCCCCGGGCCAGTAGGCTTGGGGACCGGCCCGTCCACCCGCACCGAATCCTCCGAGGAGCACCCCGTGCTTGAGGCAGTCTTCACCTCCCTGCTGGTCCTGGTCTGCGTCGGCGTCCTCGCCTTCACCGGCCTGGCAGTCAAGAAGCTGTACCAGGGTCAGCGCTAACCGCCGACCGCCCCGGAACCCCTCCCACAGATCGCCTGAGCAGCCAACCATGATCCAGATCCCGTCCGACCTGAACCCGGGCCTCGTCCCCCTCGCCTTCCTCCTCGGCACCTGGGAAGGCGCCGGCGTGTTCGACTTCCCCGGCGAGGAGAAGTGCAACTTCGGCCAGGAAGTCGTCTTCAGCCACGACGGCCGGGACTTCCTGGAGTACACCTCCCGCTCCTGGGTCCTCGACGCCGACGGCAACAAGGTGCGCCCGCTGGAGTCCGAGTCGGGTTACTGGCGCATCGACAAGGACCGCAAGGTCGAGATCGTCATGGTCCGCGACCAGGGCGTGGTCGAGGTCTGGTACGGCGAGCTCGCCGACCAGAAGCCGCAGATCGACCTCGTCACCGACGCGGTGGCCCGTACGGCCGCCTCCGGCCCCTACAGCGGCGGCAAGCGCCTCTACGGGTACGTGAAGAGCGACCTGATGTGGGTCGGCGAGAAGGCGACCCCCGAGGTCGAGCTGCGCCCGTACATGTCGGCCCAGCTGAAGAAGGTCGTCACCCCGGAGGAGATCGCCGACATGGCGCGCAACCTCCCCGAGCTCCCGGAAGACGGCATCGCCTTCTTCCGCTGAGCCCGCCGGCAGCGATGAAGGGGACCGCGGCAGGGCCGCGGTCCCCTTCGCGCGCTTACACTGGCCGGGTGGTGACCACCGACTGGAAGAGCGACCTGCGGCAGCGCGGATACCGGCTGACACCGCAGCGCCAGCTCGTGCTGGAAGCGGTCGACGCCCTGGAGCACGCCACCCCCGACGAAATCCTCGTCGAGGTGCGCAAGACGGCCTCGGGCGTCAACATCTCCACCGTCTACCGCACGCTGGAGCTCCTGGAGGAGCTCGGCCTGGTCTCGCACGCCCACCTCGGGCACGGGGCCCCCACCTACCACCTCGCCGACCGGCACCACCACATCCACCTCGTCTGCCGTGACTGCACCGAGGTGATCGAGGCCGACCTGGACATCGCGGCCGACTTCACGGCGAAACTGCGCACCACCTTCGGCTTCGAGACCGACATGAAGCACTTCGCCATCTTCGGCCTGTGCGAGCAGTGCGCCGCCCGGCGCCGCGCCGCCGCGACCGAGACCCCCGGGGCCGGCAAGCGCGAGGCCTAGCGCCCCCGGTGCGCCCTGGGGCCGCGCGGGCGGGGTCGTAGGCTTGGTGGCATGACCAGCAGCCCCTTGCTCCATCTTCCCGGCGCCGTAGCGGCCGAAGGCCGTGACGAGGGCGTCGCCGCCCACTACGGAGAGCTCTACGGCGAACAGCGCGCCCTCGCCGACGGCCGAGGCTTCGTCGACCTCTCCCACCGCGGAGTCGTCACCGTCACCGGCGCGGACCGGCTCAGCTGGCTGCACCTGCTGATCACCCAGCACGTCACGGAACTCCCGCCCGGGCAGGCCACCGAAGCGCTGATCCTCTCCGCCAACGGGCACATCGAGCACCAGCTCCTCCTCGTCGACGACGGCGAGACCACCTGGCTGCACGTGGAGCCCGGCACCCAGGAGGCGCTGATCGCCTACCTGGAGTCGATGAAGTTCTTCTACCGCGTCGAAGTCGCCGACCGCACCGCCGACTTCGCCGTCGTCCACCTGCCGGCCGGCTCCATCGCCGAGGTCGCCAAGGAGCACGTGGTCCGCGAGACCCCGTACGGCCGCGACGTGTTCCTCCCGCGCGCGGAGCTGGAGGCCTTCGCCGCCGCGCACGGCCCCGCCGCCGGGCTCCTCGCGTACGAGGCGCTGCGCGTCGAGGCGCACCGGCCGCGCCTGGGCCTGGAGACCGACCACCGCACCATCCCGCACGAGATCGGCCTCATCGGCACCGCCGTGCACCTCCAGAAGGGCTGCTACCGCGGCCAGGAGACCGTCGCCCGCGTCCACAACCTGGGGAAGCCCCCGCGCCGCCTGGTTTTCCTCCACCTGGACGGCTCCGAGGTGGTGCTCCCCGCGCACGGCGCGCCCGTACGGCTCGCCGCCGACGGCGAGGACGGCCGCCAGCTCGGCTTCGTCACCACCGCCGTACGCCACCACGAGCTCGGGCCGATCGCGCTCGCGCTCGTCAAGCGGAACGTCCCCGTGGACGCCCCGCTGCTGGCCGGGAGCACCCCGGCCGCGCAGGAGGTCGTCGTAGCCCCGTAACGGCTGCCGCGCCTACACGTCGATGACGATGGTGAACGGGCCGTGGTTCGTCAGCGAGACCCGCATGTCCGCGCCGAACCGGCCCGTCGCCACCGTCGCGCCCAGCGCCCGCAGCTGCGCCACGACCTCGTCCACCAGCGGCTCGGCCACCGGCCCGGGCGCGGCCGCGTTCCAGGTGGGGCGGCGGCCCTTGCGGGCGTCCCCGTACAGCGTGAACTGGGAGATCACCAGCAGCGGCGCGTCCACGTCGCTGCAGGACTTCTCCGCCTCCAGGATCCGCACCGACCACAGCTTGCGGGCCAGTACCGCCGCCTTCTCCGGGGTGTCGTCGTGGGTCACCCCCACCAGCACGCACAGCCCCTCGCCGACGATCTCGCCGACCGTCTCGCCGGCCACGACGACGCTCGCGCCGTCCACCCTCTGCACCACTGCTCGCATACCACCTGTGTACCAGGCGTGCACCCGTCCGGGGCCGATCGGGTGGTGTGGGACTGCGTCCGCACCACGGAGAGTGGCACCATGCACGCAGGCGGTGCCCCCAGCACCGGTCGAGGGGACGGACACGAAACGATGAACACCTCTGGTATCTCTGCACCTGCACCCGCGTCACCCGGCGACGCGACCGCGACCGCGGTACGGCCGCCCGCGCAGCGCACCGGCGACCCCGAGGGGCTGACCACCCCCGCCGCCGCGCTCGGCCTGCCCGAGCTGCGCGCGCTGCGCCGCGACGCGCAGCGCGACGAGGCCGACCTCAGCTACGTCCGCAGACTCCTGCAGGGCCGCATCGACATCCTGCGCGCCGAGCTCGCCCGCCGGACGGACCCCGAGGCGCCGGTGGTGGACCGGCTCTCGGAGATCCTCGCCGACGCCCCGTCCAGCCGCAGCGCCTCCGCCCGGCACGTCACCCTCGGCACCCCGCACAACGAGGAGTTCCGGCGGCTGGCGGCCGAGATGCTGTCGGACGTGGAGCTGTCGGACCTGGACGCGCGCACGGACGCCGAACTGCACGAGGCGATGGCCCGGCTGGTCCGCTACGAGCAGCAGGTCTCGCGGCGCCGCCAGCAGCTCCAGCGGACGGCGGACGACTCCAGCGCGGAGATCACCCGGCGCTACCGGGAGGGCGAGGCGCAGGTGGACGACCTGCTGGCGTAGCGGCGGCGGTGCCGGGCGGGCGGGCGGAAATTCGGGCGACCGGGTCCGGTTGGGCCGTTAGCGTGACCGGATATGAGTGCTGACATCCGGCCGATCGCCGAATCCGAACTCCCCGAGTGGCTGCGGGCCGTGAACACCGGCTTCCTGCAACCGTCGCCGTTCTCCGAGTCCGATGTCGCCCAGCGGGCCAAGTACACGGACTTCGCCCGCACCCAGGGCGCCTTCGACGCCGTCACCGGCCGCTGCGTGGCCACCTTCCGCTCCTTCGCCCAGGAACTGACCGTCCCCGGCGGGGCGGCCGTCCCCTCCAGCGCCGTCACCAACGTCAGCGTGTCGCCCACCCACCGCCGCCAGGGCCTGCTGACCCGGATGATGGCCGCCGAACTGAGGGCGGCCAAGGAACGCGGCGAAGTGGTGTCCACGCTGATCGCCGCCGAGTACCCGATCTACGGCCGGTACGGGTACGGGCCCGCCACCGCCACCACCGAGTGGGAGATCGACATCGCGCGCAGCGGCGTCGACCCGCGCTGGTCGGGTCCCGGGGACGGGGGCCGCATCGACCTGATCGACGTGTCCGAGGCCCGGGAGACCGGACCCGCGCTGCACGAGCGGATGCGGGCGCTCTCGCACGGCACGGTCAGCCGCAACGCCCGCTGGTGGAACGTCGTCACGGGTGTGGAGCAGCAGTTCGCCGCCCGCTCCTACAAGGACAAGTTCTACGCCCTGTACCGGGACGCGGCGGGCGAGCCGGCCGGTCTCGCGATGTACTCGGCCGACGAGCACTGGACGGACGAGAAGCTGCCGCAGAACACCCTCTTGGTCAGGGACCTGATAGCGGTGACCCCGGAGGCCGAGCGGGCCCTGTGGCGGTTCCTGTGCTCCATCGACTGGGTGCTGAAGGTCCGCACCGGCTACCGCGCGCCCGACGACGTCGTCCCGCTGCTGCTGCCGGACCCGCGTGCGGCCCGGCCGGTCACCACGGCCGACTTCCTGTGGCTGCGCGTGCTCGACGTCGAACGGGCCCTGGCCGCACGGAGGTACGCCGTGCCCGGGGTCCTCGTCCTGGAGGTGACCGACGAGGCCGGGCTTGCCGACGGGCGCTACCGGCTGGACGCGGAGACGGGCGGCTGCGCGCGTACGGTGGAGCCGGCCGACCTGCGGCTCGACGTGTCCGTGCTCGGTTCCCTGTACCTCGGTGACGAGTCGGCGGTGCGGCTGGCGGCGCTGGGGCGGGTGACGGAGGAGCGGCCGGGTGCGGTCGCGCTCGCCGACGCGGTGTTCCGCACCGCGCGCCGGCCGTGGTGCCCGGATGTCTTCTGAGGGGATGGGACACGTGACATCGATCGTGGAACGGCTGCGCGCGGCCGGCTGCGTCTTCGCGGAGGAGGAGGCCGAGCTGCTGATCGCGGCCGCCTCCGACGACGGTCAGCTGGCGGGCCTGGTGGCGCGCCGGGTGGAGGGGGAGCCGCTGGAGCACGTGGTGGGCTGGGCGGAGTTCTGCGGGCTGCGCGTGGAGGTGGGCGCGGGGGCCTTCGTACCGCGCCGGCGCAGTGAGTTCCTGGCGGAGGAGGCGGTGGCGCTGGCCCGGCCGGGCGCGGTCGTGCTCGACCTGTGCTGCGGGGTGGGCGCCCTCGGTGCGGCCGTGGCCTCCCAGGTGCCGGGCGGGGTCGAGCTGCACGCGGCCGACATCGACCCGGCCGCGCTGGCGTACGCCCGGCGCAACGTGGCCCCGTACGGGGGCGCGGTCTGGGAGGGCGACCTGTACGCGGCGCTCCCGGCGGAGCTGCGCGGGCGGGTGGACGTCCTCGTGGTCAACGCCCCGTACGTGCCGACCGAGGAGATCGGGCTGATGCCGCCGGAGGCCCGGGTGCACGAGCCGCTGGTCTCCCTGGACGGGGGCGCGGACGGTCTGGACGTCCACCGGCGGGTGGCGGCGGAGGCCGCGGCCTGGCTGGCCCCGGGCGGTCACCTGCTGATCGAGACCAGTGCCCGGCAGGCGCCGCTGACGGCGTCGGCCCTGACGGCGGGGGGTCTCGCGGTGCGGGCGGCCGCCTCGGAGGAGCTGCACGCGACCGTGGTGATCGGCCGCGCCCCGGTGGCGTAGGGGGTGTCCGGCCCTGATCGGCCGGACACGTCCTGGGCTTCGCTACGAGGCGAGGCGTTCGGCGAGGAAGTCCTCCCAGGTCCGCTCGCCCAGCACCGCACCGTCGAGGGAGAGGTTCTCTCCGGCGCGGTAGGCGCGGCCGGCCTTTCCGGGCATCCGGACGGGCATCATCAGGCGGCGCTTGCCGCGCGCCCGCAGGTAGTCGCGGCTCAGGTCGCCGAGGGTGTGGACGGTGGGCCCGGCGAGGTCGGGGACCAGGCCGGCGGGCCGTCCGAGGGCCAGTTCGACGAGGCGGGCCGCGACGTCGCGGGAGTCGACGGGCTGCCAGCGCACCCCGCCGGGGACCGGGACCACGGGCAGCTTGGCCAGCTTCTCGGCCACGGTCAGGGCCAGTTCGTGGAACTGGGCGGCGCGCAGCGTGGTCCAGGGCAGCCCGGACCCGGAGACGGCCCGTTCGGCGTCGAGCTTGGTCTTGAACCAGCCGAGGGGGACCGTGTCGGCGCCGATGACGGAGATCAGGACGAGGTGGCGGACCCGGGCGGCCTTCGCGGCGCGTACGAGGTGGCGGGCGGCGACGTCGTCGCCCTTGGCGCCGCCGGCGAGGTGCAGGACCGTTTCGACGCCGTCGAGGGCGGCGTCGAGGCCCTCGTCCTTGAGCAGGTCGCCGCCCACGTAGGTGACGCCGTCGGCAGCGGGGCGGGGGCTGCGGGTCAGGACGCGTACGGGGACGCCGGCCTCGCGCAGGAGCGGTACGACGAGGCTGCCGAGGGTTCCGGTGCCGCCGGTGACGAGGAAGGGGCTGGTGGATCCGGTCGTGTCCGTCATCTGACTCATCTCCGATCGATGGGACGGGAGTTGACGTCCCTGGCTTGAACCCGTTCGATTTCTCGGGCGGGTGCGGTCTACTGCTCTGACCCGCACTGAGGAAGGAATGTGACAGGTGGACGAAAGTTCTTCGTTGACGGACCTGACGGATCTGACGGAGCGCTTCGAGGAGCACCGCAGTCATCTGAGGGCGGTGTCCTACCGGATGCTGGGTTCCCTCAGCGAGGCCGACGACGCCATCCAGGAGACGTGGCTGCGGCTGGAGCGCACCGACGCGAGCGAGATCGAGAACCTCGGCGGGTGGCTGACGACGGTGATCTCCCGGGTGTGCCTCAACATGCTGCGTTCGCGCGAGGCGCGCCGTGAGGACCCGGTGGAGCGGCTGGAGACGCGGATCCCGGACCCGCTGATCGGCTCCGAGCGCCGGATCGACCCGGAGCAGGAGGTGATGCTGGCCGACTCGGTGGGGCTGGCGCTGATGGTGGTGATGGAGTCGCTGTCGCCGGCGGAGCGGCTGGCGTTCGTCCTGCACGACATGTTCGCGGTGCCGTTCGAGGAGATCGCCCCGCTGATCGAGAAGACCTCGGCGGCGACCCGGCAGCTGGCCAGTCGCGCCCGCCGAAAGGTGCAGGGCCAGGCCCCGGCTCCCGACAAGGACCTCGCGCGCCAGCGGGAGGCGGTGGACGCGTTCTTCGCGGCCGCGCGGGACGGGGAGTTCGAGGCGCTGCTGTCCGTGCTCGACCCGGACGTGGTGCTGCGTTCGGACGGCGGGGTCGGCGGGGCGCTCACCGTGGTGCTCACGGGTGCGCGGTCGGTGGCGGGCCAGGCGGTCACGTACAGCTCGCTGGTCCCGTTCGTACGCCCGGCGCTGATCAACGGCGCGGCGGGGGTCGTGGTGGTCCGCAAGGACCGGGCCGTGTCGGTCATGGCCTTCACGGTCGTGGAGGGGCGGATCGTGGCGATCGACGTGCTGTCGGATCCGGAGCGCCTGGGGGTGCTGGACCTGACGGCCCTGGAGGGCTGACGGTCCGCTGTTACCGGGGCCCGGGCCGTCGCCGGCCCCGGCCCCGGTCTCAGACCAGGGCCAGGACGGCGGCGGCGGGGGCGGCGTAGATCAGCGGGAAGGCGACGTGGGCGTAGGAGCGGGCGCGCAGGACCGTGATGACGGCGCCGGTGAAGTAGAGGACCAGGCCGATCGCGGCGGCGATCCCGATGGCGGGGACGGCGAAGCCGGCGAGGAGGCCGAGGGCTCCGGCGACCTTGCAGGCGCCGAGGAAGTTCCACATGCCGCGCGGGACGCCGTACTCGGCGAGCGGGTCGGTGACGAACTTCGCGCCGCGGAAGATCGAGAAGCCGGAGAAACCGGCCATGAGGGCGGCGACCAGGGTGATGACGGTGGCGGTGGTGGACATCGCGGGCTCCTTCGGGGCGGTCTGTTTCGGTGTCGTCGTCGCTCTCTCGCGTCCGACACCCCTTTGACCCGCCACCGCGCACGGATGTGACGGCCCGCGGAAAATATTTTCGCCGGACCCGGACGGCGCCTGTCCGGTCCCGCGGGACGCCCCTGATCGACCACGATGCGGATGCTGTCCGGTCTCGCTCAAGGTGAGGCAGCGTGAGTGTCTGACCTGGGGTGCCTCAGTTTGAGCGAGACGGGGGCGGATTGGCTGTCTCGCTCAATCCGAGGTGTCGCGCTGAGAGTCCGAGGTCGTCTGCGTAGGGGCAGCGGCTACCAGCAGCGCGGCGAACACGAGGGGAGCGGCTGTCTGGTACCCCATCCAGATTTCACCCCCGGCGCTGCTGCCCTGCCGCGCCATCAGAAAGCCGGTCAGGGCCGTCAGCACCCAGCCGCTGTCGTAGGCAATCATGAACTGCGTGTAGGTGCGCATCGACCGGCTGCGCGTGTATCTGATCTCGATGCCGCCGCCGATCAGCAGGGCCACGCCTGAGACGACCATCAGCCAGGCCGACGTGCCGAGTAACCGGCCGAGTGGGGCAGCGCCGGCGATGTAGACAGCGGCGAGCAACACCTTGAAGGCGCCGTCGGCGATGGCGCCCACCGTCTGGCGGGTCACCCGCGGTGCCACGGCCTGGGCCATGAGCGTCCTCCTCAAAGCTCGTCCCGACTGGTTCCGTAACGAGATTACGGCAATAATCAAACTATGAGAATGACGAGAGCGGAGGCCAAGGAACGCAACCGCCGCGCCTTGCTGGACGCTGCGTTCCAGGTCGTGTCCCGGGACGGATACAGGGCCCGGCTTGATGAGATCGCCGAACGCGCCGACCTGACCACCGGCGCCATCTATTCACTGTTCGGGAGCAAGAACGGCCTGGTGGTCGCCCTGGTCGCGGACTACCTGCGGCCGTACTACGAGGAGATCGAGCAGGCGGTTCCCGCCGGACTTGACCTACTGGAAGCGGTCGACGCCTTTGCCCGGCACTACCGGCGCAGTTGTGACGCCCCGGACGCGCTGTCTCACCTGTCGCTCCAGATCACCTTGCTGGACATGGCCCTGCATGACCCGGAGCTGGGGTCCCAGCTCGCCACGTCCATCCGGTCGCAGGAGGACCATCTGATCGCGCTGTTCACCGGAAGGTCGCACAACGGAAGCGTCGTGACGTTGCGACAGGCGCAACGCCTGACCACCGCGCTCAGGGCACTGTTCGTCGGCCTCAGCCAGGGCGTCCCCCTCGGTCTTGCCCCTGGTGCCGACGAGCAGTACTTCGCCGACGCTGCCCGGGCACTGGCATCCGGGGTGTCCCTCATCGATCACGATGCGGATGCTTCGTGACGGCCGGTCAGGATGAGGCGTCTTCGGGTTCACCGTCGTGAGTCAGATCTGCGACGACTTCCACCAGGCCGACAAGGCCGTTGCGGAGCCACGGGCGCGTGATGCCTCGGGGGCGGTGGTCCAGGCGGAATGCTTGCTCGAACTCGATTTGGGTGGTGCCGGTGAGGTGCGCGAGCCGGGGAAATTGCGCTGACCCGGTACGACGGGAACACCCGAACCTGCCCGACCGTCTCGAAGCGCACCGGCCGCACCACCTCAAGCGGCCCACCATGTGACCCGCCCCGGCTGTCGACGTACTCCAGCCAGAAGTCCCCTGCCTCCACCAGCCACCCCCACTCGGCGCGCTGACCAGCCGTGACGACCGTAGAAGGCTGAGCGGACCGCTGCCTCAGGTTGACCGAGACACCGCACCGAATCCCCGAGATTGAGCGAGACGTGTGACCAGATGCCGTGACGGGCGGTCATGGACGGGTGCTCCTGGTGGGTACTTCCGCAAGCAAGCGCTTGCAATAGTTAGCAAGGTGCGGCAGGATCGGAGCATGGCATCGCTCAACGTCGGGAACCTCGGCGAATACCTCCGCGAGCAGCGGCGGCAGGCCCAGCTGTCGCTGCGGCAGCTGGCCGATGCGGCCGGGGTGTCGAACCCGTACCTGAGCCAGATCGAGCGCGGGCTGCGCAAGCCGAGCGCGGACATCCTCCAGCAGCTGGCCAAGGCGCTGCGGATCTCCGCCGAGACCCTGTACGTGCAGGCCGGGATCCTCGACGAGCGGGACCGGGACGAGGTGGAGACGCGCGCCGTCATCCTCTCCGACCCGTCGATCAACGAGCGGCAGAAGCAGGTGCTGCTCCAGATCTACGACGCGTTCCGCAAGGAGAACGGGTCCGACGACCCGGCCGCCGACGACGCGGTGCACCCTATGAACTGACCGGATCCGGGAGGACCCGCACATGGCCATCGCCGATGACCTGAAGAAGACCCTCACCGACCCCACCCCCCTCTACTTCGCCGCCGGCACCGCCGACCTGGCCCTCCAGCAGGCCAAGAAGGTCCCCGGCCTGATCGAGCAGCTGCGCGCCGAGGCCCCGGCCAGGATCGAGGCCGTGCTCGACACCGACCCGAAGGTCGTCCAGGAGAAGGCCAAGGTGGCCCAGGAGGCCGTCACGGCCCGGGTCGTCGAGGTCTTCGGGGCGATCGACCCGAAGAAGCTCGGCGAGACCGCCCAGGACCTGGCGCTGCGCGGAGTCGGCGTGGCCGCCGAGTACGCCGTACGGGCCAAGGAGACCTACGACAAGGTCGCCGAGCACGGCGAGCAGGCCGTGCGCGCCTGGCGCGGCGAGGTCGCCGACGAGATCGTGGACATCGCCGAGGCCGTGGAGCCGGAGCCGGCCGCGGCGCCCGCCCAGGACGCGCCGGCCGAGGCCGCCGCAGAGGAGAAGCCCGCCGCGAAGAAGCCCGCCGCGCGCCGCGGCGCGGCCAAGAAGGCCTCGGCCGAGCCGGCTGCCGAACCGGCCGCCGAGCCCGCCGACCAGGGCTGACCGGTCCGCGGACGGACCGGGCACCCGCGGGGTGTCCGGTTCGTTCTCGTTTCGGAAGGCGGCTCGGGCGGTAGCGTGGAGTCAGAAGTGCTGGATGCGAGAAGGCGGTCGAGACGATGCTGATGCAGGGGTTCGATAACGGGGTCCTCCCGTTGCTCGGCTACGCGATGCTGGCGCTCGCCGTCGTGGCCTTCGTCCTCGCGCTGATCGCGCGCGAGGACGCGTACCGGGCGGCGGACAAGCAGACCAAGACCTTCTGGCTGGTCATCCTGGGCGTCACGGTCCTCGTCGACTTCTTCCTCGGGATGCTGTTCCTGCAGATCGCGGGCCTGGTGGCGTCCATCGTGTTCTTCGTGGACGTGCGCCCCGCCCTCAAGCAGGTCTCGGGCGGCGGCCCCCGCCGCCGGGGCGGCAGCAGCAGCGACGGCCCGTACGGCCCCTACAACGGCGGCCGCTAGTCCTCGGTCACCCGCCGGCGCGGGAGAGCAGGACCACGGCGACGTCGTCGGTCAGCTCGCCGCCGTTGAGGCGCCGCGCCTCGGTGACGGACGCCTCCAGCAGCCCCTCGCCGCTGAGCCCGTCCTCCAGATGCCGGTTGATCATGTCGACCATGCCGTCCTGGCCGAGGCGCTCGCGGCCCTCGCCGATCCGGCCCTCGATGAGGCCGTCGGTGTAGAGCATCAGGCTCCAGCTGCCGCCCAGGTCCACCTGCCGGCGGGGCCAGCGGGCCCGGGGCAGCAGACCGAGCGCCGGGCCGCTGTTCTCGTACGGCAGGAGCCGCGCGGCGCGGCCGGGGCGGGAGACCAGCGGGGCCGGATGGCCGGCCAGGCACAGGCCCGCGCGGCGGCCGTCGGGGGAGATGTCCACCGTGCAGAGGGTCGCGAAGATCTCCTCGCAGGGCCGCTCCACCTCCAGCACCTCCTGGAGGGTGGCCAGCAGGTCGTCCCCGCACAGCCCGGCCAGGGTCAGGGCCCGCCAGGCGATGCGCAGCTCGACGCCGAGGGCGGCCTCGTCGGGGCCGTGGCCGCAGACGTCGCCGATCATGGCGTGGACGGTGCCGTCGGGGGTGCGGACGGCGTCGTAGAAGTCGCCGCCGAGGAGGGCCCGGCTGCGGCCGGGGCGGTAGCGGGCGGCGAAGCGGAGGTCGGAGCCGTCGAGGAGGGGGGTCGGGAGCAGTCCGCGCTCCAGACGGGCGTTCTCCTGGGCCCGAAGTTTCGATTCTGCGAGCTTGTACTGCGCGATGTCGGCCCGCTTTCTCTCCACGGCGTAGCGGATCGCGCGGCTCAGCAGCCGCCCGTCGAGCTCGTTGCGGAAGAGGAAGTCCTGGGCGCCGACGCGGACGGCCTCGGCGGCGCGCTCGGCGTCGGCCTCGGCGGTGAGCACGAGCACGGCGTGGCGGGGGGCGATCCGAAGGACCTCGCGCAGGGCACCGAAACCGTCCTCGTCCGGGCCGGGCAGGGCCAGGTCGAGCAGTACGCAGTGCACGTCGGGCGTGAGCAGCCGCTCGGCCTCGGTGAGGTTGCGGGCGGTGCGGAGCCGGATGCGCTGGCCGTCGGCGTCGAGGATCTCGGGGACGGTGAGACCGCCCGCGGGGTCGTCCTCGATCACCAGCAGGGTCAGCGAGGCCGCCGCCGCGGTATGCGGGGTGGGGCTGCTGCTTTCCGTGGCGGGGGTTTCCCTCTGCCGCGGTACAGGTACGGGCATCGTCTCCGGTTCCTTGCCTCCCCCCGGAAGTGCGCTCATGCGGCCGACCCTAGCGGGAGGGGGTGGGGCAGCGGAATGCCGATGTGAGGGGTGCCGACGCCATATGCCCCTATCCCGGCGGAAACTCGACGCCGCGGGATGACGAACGTCACCACCCGGCGTGGTCCGATCGAGACCCCGGTCACATGGCACGGGCCGGGCGCCGCCGCGCGGGGCGAGCTCCCCTGCGCTCCGCACCCGGGCGCGCTCGAACGCCGCGCGGGCTGGAATTCCGCTGCGTGGTATCCGGCCCGCCACCGCTGGGGGCGCGCCCGGTCCGTACCCCCGCCCGGCCAGGGCTTACGGCTTACGCGTCGGGCCGGACCACGGCCTTGATCGGCATCGAGCCGGCGCCGGCCATCGTCACGTTCCGCCCCGGCCGCGGCGCGTGCACCATCGCCCCGTCCCCGACGTACATCCCGACATGGCTCGCGTCGTCGAAGTAGATGATCAGGTCCCCCGGCCGCATGTCCTTCAGCGCGACCTTCGGCAGCAGCCGCAACTGCTCCTGCGAGGTGCGCGGGATCGGCCGCCCCGCCGCCAGCCACGCCTGCGAGGTCAGCCCGGAGCAGTCGTAGGACGCCGGACCCTCCGCGCCCCAGACGTACGGCTTGCCCATCTGCGCGGTGGCGAACTGCACCGCCCTCTTCCCGGCCTCCGAGGCCAGGCCCTTCACGTCCTTCATCGCGCCCGACGACAGCCACGCCGTCTGCGCCTGGTACTGCGCGTCCTGCTCCAGCTGGATCAGCCGGGCCTTCTCCTCGGCCTCCAGCCTGTTCTCCAGGGCCTCCGCCGCCTTGATCTTCTCCTCGATCTCCTTCTTGGCGGCTTCCTTCTTGACCCGGTTGTCCTCCAGCTTCTGCCAGATGGCCGCCGCGTCCTTCGCGTACCGCTCCAAGTCCGCCTGGGTGCGGTTCAGTTCGCCCAGCAGGTCGGTGGTGGCCTTCTCGCCCTGCCGCAGCCGGCCCGCCCCGTCCAGGAAGTCGGACGGGCTGTCGCTCAACGCGAGCTGCGCGCCCGGCGGCAGGCCGCCCGAGCGGTACTGGGCGCGGGCGGCGGCGCCCGCGCGGGCCTTCAGGGTGGCGATCCGGTCCTGGCCCGCGACCACCTGCTTGGCGATCTCGACGATCCGCTCGGACTGCGCCTTGGTCTCGCTCTCCGCGAGGTTGTAGGCGTCCGTCGCGCTGCCGGCCTGGCGGTAGAGGTCCTCCACCTCCTTGCGGACCTGCTCCAGGGACTTGGCGCCCGGCTCCGGCGCGGGCGCCGCCGGGGCGGACGGCGCGGTGGGGGCCGCCGGGGCCGCGTACGCCGTGCCCGTCACGAGTCCGGGGGCCGTCAGTATCGCCATCGCGCACAGCAGCGTCAGGGCTGATGCTCCCCGCCGGCGCGACGACGCTCGCTTCACGGTCCCCATGGCTCCCCCAGGCGCCCGAGTCAGAACCGACGTCACCTGACATCAGATCTGACTATTCATCAGTAACTTGGCACTGTCTCCGGGATGGTGCCACGAACCGGCGAATTCCAACAGCCTCCGGATTCCGCTCCGATCATGACCCGACACGCACCGTCCCTCCCAGACGACTCAACGGGCCGTTCCCACCCCCGGTTCCCCGCCGCCCGAGGTTCACCCCGCCGGGCGCAACGCCTCCCAGCGCACCGTCAGTTCCCCCTGCCTCCACCGCACCGGCCCGTCCGCCAGCGGCCAGTCACCGGCCAGCGCCCGCGCCGTCCGGATCCACCGCTGCCGCGCCCCGTACGAGGCGTACGGCGCGGCCGCCGCCCACGCCCGGTCGAAGTCCCGCAGGAACGCGTGCACCGGCTCCCCCGGCACGTTCCGGTGGATCAGCGCCTTCGGCAGCCGCTCCGCCAGGTCCGACGGCCGCTCCAGCGAACCCAGCCGGGCCGCGAACGTCACCGTCCGCGCCCCCTCCGGCCCCAGCGCCACCCACACGTGCCGCCGGCCGATCTCGTCGCAGGTCCCCTCCACCAGCAGCCCCTCCGGGGCCAGCCGCGCGCACAGCCGCCGCCAGACCTCCTCGACCTGCTCCTCGTCGTACTGCCGCAGCACGTTCGCCGCGCGGATCAGCGCCGGACGCTCCCCGCCGTCCAGCGGCACCTCGAAGCCGCCGTGCCGGAAGCTCAGCCCCTCCCGTTCGTACGGCTTCGCCCCCGCCACCCGCGCCGGCTCGATCTCGATCCCGACCACCCGCACCCGCGGCGCCGCCTCCCGCAGCCGCGCCAGCAGCTCCACCGCCGTCCACGGCGCGGCCCCGTACCCCAGGTCCACGGCGACCGGAGCGTCCGCCCGGCGCAGCGCGGCCCCGTGCACGGCGGCGATCCAGCGGTCCATGCGGCGCAGCCGGTTCGGGTTCGTCGTCCCGCGCGTCACGGTGCCCACGGGGCGCTTCGGAGGTGGCGGAGTGCTGCGGGAGACCATGCGCCGAGCGTAAGCGGAGCGCCCGGCCCGCAAAAAAATCCGGCGTCCCGGGGAGGAACTTCCCGCCCGCCGGAATGCGGGGGACGGCCATCCGGGTTGCACTCCTTGCAGGGCGCCGCGTGCGCTCCCGCAGCCATGCCGTCAGGCGTGCCGCCCCACCGGCCCGCCCCGGTCCGCCGTCCGCGCGATCCGAGCGAGAGGAACTGCTCCCTTGAGCCAGTACGTGTCCCGCCTCGGCGGCAGCATCAGCGGCCGCATCGCCGCCGCCCGCGGTGCCCGCCAGGACGCGCCCCGCCTGCGCCTCCCGGCCGTCGGCCACCACCGCAAGCCCCGCCGCGTGGCCATGCTCAGCGTGCACACCTCACCGCTGCACCAGCCCGGCACCGGCGACGCCGGCGGAATGAACGTCTACATCGTCGAGCTGGCCCGCCGCCTCGCCGCGATCAACATCGAGGTGGAGATCTTCACCCGGGCCACCACCGGCGGCCTCCCGCCGGCCGTCGAGCTCGCGCCCGGGGTCCTCGTCCGGCACGTGGACGCCGGGCCCTACGAGGGCCTCGCCAAGGAGGAGCTGCCCGCCCAGCTGTGCGCCTTCACCCACGGCGTCATGCAGGCCTGGGCCGGCCACCGACCCGGCTACTACGACCTCGTCCACTCCCACTACTGGCTCTCGGGCCACGTGGGCTGGCTCGCCGCCGAACGCTGGGGCGTCCCCCTCGTCCACGCCATGCACACCATGGCCAAGGTCAAGAACGCCGCGCTCGCCGAGGGCGACACCCCCGAGCCCGCCGCCCGCGTCATCGGCGAGACCCAGATCGTCGCGGCCGCCGACCGGCTCATCGCCAACACCGCCGAAGAGGCCGACGAGCTCGTACGCCACTACGACGCAGACCCCGGCAAGGTCGCCGTCGTCCACCCCGGCGTGAACCTCGACCGCTTCACCGTCGGCGACGGCCGCGCCGCCGCCCGCGCCCGCCTCGGCCTGCCGCAGGACGCCGTCATCCCCCTCTTCGCCGGCCGCATCCAGCCCCTCAAGGCCCCCGACATCCTGCTCCGCGCCGTCGCCGAACTCGTCGACCGCGACCCCGCCCTCCGCCGCCGCCTCTTCGTCCCCGTCGTCGGCGGCCCCAGCGGCAGCGGCCTCGCCAAGCCCGAGGGGCTGCAGAAGCTCGCCGCGAAGCTCGGCATCACCGACCTCGTGCACTTCCACCCCCCGGTCGCCCAGGACGGCCTCGCCGACTGGTTCCGGGCGGCGTCCGTGCTGGTCATGCCGTCGTACAACGAATCCTTCGGGCTCGTCGCCATCGAGGCCCAGGCCGCCGGCACCCCCGTCCTCGCCGCCGCCGTCGGCGGACTCCCCGTCGCCGTCGACGACGGGGTCACCGGCATCCTCGTCCCCGGCCACGACCCCGTCGACTACGCGCGCGCCCTGCGCCGCTTCGTGGACGAACCCGGCCTCACCGACCGGATGGGCGCCGCGGCCGCCCGCCACGCCCAGCACTTCGGCTGGGACACCGCCGCCAGCGGCACCGCCGACGTGTACACCGCGGCGATGCATGATCACCGCCGTCGCGTACGCTCCCACCATGGCTGACACCGCCGCGATCATCGAGTCCACGCTGGCCGGCGCCGAGCTGAGCTGGGAGAGCCCCGAGCCGGGCACGTACGTCGTCCAGCTCCCCGGCACCCGCAAGCTGAGCACCACCTGCTCCCTGCGCATCGGCCGCCACTCGCTCTCGGTGAACGCCTTCGTCATCCGCCACCCCGACGAGAACGAGGCGGGCGTCCACCGCTGGCTGCTGGAGCGCAACCTCAAGCTGTACGGGATGGCGTACGCGGTCGACCCGCTCGGCGACGTCTACCTCACGGCGCGGCTCCCGCTGTCGGTGATCACCGAGGAGGACCTGGACCGCCTCCTGGGCACGGTCCTCGAAGCGGCGGACGGCGCGTTCAACACCCTCCTGGAACTGGGCTTCGCGAGCGCGATCCGGCGCGAGTACGAATGGCGCACGGCGCGCGGCGAATCCACCCGCAACCTGGACGCCTTCAAACACCTGACCCGCCCCAGCTGAGCCCCTCCCCTTTTGACGCGCCGCTCGCACGGCTCGGCCGCGAGCGGCCTCCCCGGCTTCGCGCCGCTGCGCCGGCCTCCGTCCGCCGGTTGTGGGGCGGGGCCGCTGCCCCTGGCCGGGCCCGGCCGTCCCCTGCGGGTCCGTGCCGCTGCGCGGAGCGGTCCCCTACCCGCCCTTCCACCGTTCCCAGGGGCGCCGCCCCTGACCCCGCGCCTCAAACGCCGGCGGGGCTATAGGAGGCGGACTCCGCGCCCGCGCCTCGTGCTGTGACCGGGAAGGTTCGCCGGGTTACTCGTTGTGCTGCTTGGAAATGCGGACGAGGACACCGTCCGCGATGTGACTGGAGAACCCGCAGGTGGGCGGCCCGGAACAAGGTCGAGCCGTGCTTCACGCCGACCTACGCCTCCTGGGCCACCATCGAGGCGCACTTCGGACCGCTACGGCAGTTCACCCTGGCCAACTCGAACCACCCCAACCACACAGTCCAGACGCGCGCCCTGCACGCCTACCTGCGCTGGCGCAACCAGAACGCCCGCCACCCCGACGTCGTCGCCGAGGCTACCGGCCCGGGCTCCCGAGCGGTCAGCGGCACCGCCGACGTGTAGCCCTGGGGCGGACGTGACGTCGAAGAGCGGAGGCCGTTCGCGCGCCTTCGTGCTCCGTACGGGCCGTCCTCCCGCCCATACGGATCACACCGGGGAGCCGACGGCGGCGGCGCGTGGTCGGCTGGGCTCGGCTGGTCGCGGTCCCCTGACCGCCGGCCGTACACCCCAGACGAAGGAGTCCCGATGTCTCGTCGGCATGTCCCGGCCGTCCTCGGCCTCATGGCGGGCGCGCTGGTGGCCGTCCCGGCCCCGGCCGCTCACGCCGCCCCGGTGGAGGTTCGCTGCTCGGTGCCGGACCTCCTCGCGGCGATCAACGCCGCGAACAGCTCACCGGGACCCGACACGCTCCGGCTGGCGCACAAGTGCACGTACAAGCTGACGGCGGCGGACCCCGTGAACCCCGGCAACGGGCTGCCGGTGATCACCAGCGAGATCACCATCGACGGGCAGGGGGCCACGATCAAGCGGGATGACCGCGGGAACGACGTGCCGAAGTTCCGGATCATCTTCGTCGGCCCGACGGGAAACCTCACCCTCACCCGAACGACGATCAGCGGCGGCTTCGCCGCGGACTGCCCTGCTTTCCCCGACCCCCCTGGCCTGGCCTGCGGCGGCGGCATCTCCAACACCGGGACGATGAAGGTGACCCGCAGCAAGATCACCGGCAACACGTCCAAGTCCGACGTGTTCGCCCAGGGCGGCGGCATCGACAACCCGGGCACCGGAAGCCTGAGCGAGACCGAGGTGACCGGAAACCACGTTATTTACAGCGGCAGTGACCTCGGCGGCGGCGCCGCGGGCGCCGCGATCGCCAACGACGGTCCGCTCACGGTCACGGACTGCGAGCTGACCGGGAACACCGCGACCGTCACCAAGGACACTCAGAGCTTCGCCTTCGGGGCTGGCATCATCAGCTTCGCGGAGACCACCGTCGAGAACACGCTCGTCAGCAAGAACCGTTCCTTCGCCCCGGGCGGGTTCGCGCGCGCCGCCGTCTCCAACGGCATCCCGGCGCCCGGCCGAATGACCATCACCGGCGGCGCCATCAAGGACAACACCTCGGACGCTCCGCACGGTTTCGCCCAGGGCGGCGGCATCGCGAACAACGCCCTGATGACCGTGAGCGGTGTGAAGATCAGCGAGAACCGGGCTGTCGCCGAGAAGGGCACGGCGCGCGGTGGCGGCGTCCGCGTGGGCCCCTTCGGCACGCTGGACCTGACCGACAGCCGCATCATCGCCAACAGCGTCAAGGCACCGGGCGGCACGGCTCAGGGCGGCGGCATCGACAACCCCGACGGCGGCACCCTGACAGCCAAGCGCAACGAGGTCCGGCACAACACGGTCACCGCCAAGGACGGCACCGCGCAGGGTGGCGGCCTCTACCACGCCAGCGGCGCCACAGGGCTGGGCACCACCACCCTGGAGGAGAACACCATCACCCACAACCGGGCGGGCGACGGCGGTGGCATCTTCAAGGCGTCCGGCGTCCTCGCCCTGAACGGCGATACCGTCCGCGACAACCAGCCGAACAACTGCAGCCCGGCCGGGGCGGTCCAGGGGTGCACCGGCTGACGGCCCTCCGGCGCCCGGCCTGGCTAGTGCCGTGCCGGGCGCCGCGATCCGGTGAACCTTTCCGGTCACGGCACCAGGTCCTGTCTGACAAATGATCTCTCGGGTGGAACGCCTGGGTCACGCCGTGCGTTGTCAGCGCATGCTGCGCTTACTCACAAGCCCGCTCGTCGTACTCGTCATCGTGATACCGCTGTTCCTGCTGGCGTTGTTGCGGAAGGCGGTTCGGCAGGGTCAGCAGCGGGGTTGGCTCCCCGGCCGTTTGGCGGAACGCGAGTTCGGAAGCAGAGGTGTGGGTGCGACCGCCACCGAAGAACTCCATGCCCTGATCTATCCGAGCAAGCGGGTCCAGCTGGAACAACGCCGCATCGCGCTGGTTCTACGGGATGACGAGCAAGACGGCGCTCCCAAGAAGACAGGGATCGATCTCGACGCGGGCACCGCCCGGATCCACCGAAGTGGCCGGTCAGCCTGAGCTGGGGAGCGACGCTCGGGGCAGGAAGTCACGAGTCGCAGTGGCGGAGCCCCAGGGTCTTTCAGCCGCGCCGGCGTCTGAGGTGGGAACGGTGGAAGGGCGGGGCGGGGAGACGGCTCCGTGCAGCGGTACGCGCCCGCAGCCGGTGGCTACGCCTCAGCCGGGGCAGCCGCCGGGGCCGGCGCGGCGGAGTCGGACACCGCCCCCGCGCCGGACGCGGCGGCGGCCCCCGCCCCCACCGGGAGCCCCCGCATCAGGACCCAGTACCCCACCGCCGCCAGGCTCCCCAGCGCACCCGTAGCCCCCCAGAGCCACCCGGCCCCCCACCGGTCGATCACGAACCCCGCCATCAGCGGAGCCACCAACGACGCCACCGCCCACGACATCGAGTACATCCCCTGGTACCGCCCCCGCCCGTGCACCGGCGACAGCCGCACCACCAGCCCCATCTGCGTCGGCGAGTTCACGATCTCCGCCAGCGTCCACACGCACACCGTCAGCGCGTACGCCCACAGCGGCCCCGCGAACGCCGTCATCGCGAACCCGTACCCGGCCAGCAGCGCCGACACCACCAGCAGCCGCCGCGGGTCCCGGTGCTCGATGAACCGCGTCACCGGCAGCTGCAGGACCACGATCAGCACCCCGTTCGCCGCGATGACCAGCCCGTAGTCCCCGGGCGAGAACCCGGCCGCGCCCATCGCCACCGGCAGCCCCACCGAGCCCTGCGTGAAGATCAGCGAGATCAGGAACGACAGCCCCACGACCCCCATGAACCGCCCGTCCCGCAGCACGGTCCCCAGCCCGACCTCGGCCTCCGCCTCCGCCACCGAGCCCCCCGCGCCCGGCTCCGGCCGCGATTCCGGCAGCTTCACGAACACCAGCACCGCGCACAGCAGTGTCAGCGCCGCCTCGCCCAGGAACCCGGCCAGGTAGCTGTACTCGGCGACCAGCCCCGCCACCAGCGAGCTGACCGCGAAGCCCAGGTTGATGGCCCAGTAGTTCAGGGCGAAGGCCCGTACCCGGTCCTCCGGCCGGACGATGTCCGCCATCATCGCCTGGACCGCGGGCCGCGACGCGTTCGAGGTCATCCCGACCAGCAGCGCCACCGCCGCGATCGCCGCCGGGTGCTCCATGAATCCCAGCAGCGCCACCGCGCCGGCCGTCGAGGCCTGCGCCGCCAGCATCGTCGGCCGCCGGCCCAGCCGGTCGGCCATCACCCCCGCCCCCAGCGACGAGAGCACCCCGCCCAGCCCGTGCAGGGCGGCCACCAGTCCCGCGAAGGAGGCCGAATAGCCCCGCTCCAGGGTCAGGTACAAGGCCATGAAGGTGGCGACGAAGGCCCCGAGCCGGTTCACCAGCGTGCTCGCCCACAACCACCAGAACGCGCGCGGCAGACCCGACACGCTCTCCCGGGCCGACCGACTCAGACGGGCAACGGACATAAGGATTCCCCCGGGCGATGTAAGCGTCACTGATCCGCCCGGCACGTTACGAGAGGGCCCCGCCGCCCGCCACTCAATTGACGCCGGGCGTCAATCGGACGGCGCCCCTGACCGCGCCCGGACCGCGCGCGGGCGGCCCGGCGCGTCCACTAGGCTCGTACGCATGGCCGACGCACCGTACAAGCTGATCCTCCTCCGCCACGGCGAGAGCGAATGGAACGCGAAGAACCTGTTCACCGGCTGGGTGGACGTCAACCTCAACGAGAAGGGCGAGAAGGAGGCGGTCCGCGGCGGTGAGCTGCTCAAGGACGCCGGCCTGCTCCCCGACGTCGTGCACACCTCCCTCCAGAAGCGCGCCATCCGCACCGCGCAGCTGGCCCTGGAGGCCGCCGACCGCCACTGGATCCCCGTCCACCGCTCGTGGCGCCTGAACGAGCGCCACTACGGCGCCCTCCAGGGCAAGGACAAGGCCCAGACGCTCGCCGAGTTCGGCGAGGAGCAGTTCATGCTGTGGCGCCGCTCGTACGACACCCCGCCGCCGGCCCTTGAGGACGGCACCGAGTTCTCCCAGTCCGCGGACCCGCGCTACGCCTCGATCCCGCCGGAGCTGCGCCCGCGCACGGAGTGCCTCAAGGACGTCGTCGTCCGCATGCTCCCGTACTGGTACGACTCGATCGTCCCGGACCTCCTCGACGGCCACACCGTCCTGGTCGCCGCTCACGGCAACTCCCTGCGCGCCCTGGTCAAGCACCTCGACGGCATCTCCGACGCCGACATCGCGGGCCTGAACATCCCCACCGGCATCCCGCTCTCCTACGAGCTCGACGCCGACTTCAAGCCCCTCACCCCGGGCGGCACCTACCTCGACCCGGACGCCGCCGCGGCCGCCATTGAGGCCGTCAAGAACCAGGGCAAGAAGAAGTAACTTTTGTGATCACGCCTCCCACCTGCGCGTACGGCGCGGGTGGGAGGTGTTTTCGTGTGCGGTCCGAGCGCCGCATTCGGTGCAGGCCGCGGGGGCGGGCGCCGCGGGCACGGTCATCCGTGGAGGTCTCGTCGCCTCGACGTGCCGGGACAGGACATGCCCGAAGCGTTGCTGGCGCCGCAGTTCGAGGGCGTCCAAGTGGTGTATGCGGCCAACGCCCGACGAGGTCCAGGCGGTGACGCCCGTACCCAGCACAGAGCAGATCAGTGCGAACCACACGAGGGTGTCTGTCACTGCGGGTCCTCTCCGGTGGAGGTGATCAGGGGGAGCGCGCTTCGGGCTCCCGGCGACATCTCGTCATAACGTCTCGGCATATGCCGAGTTGCGCTGCGTCAGCCGTTTGCCGCCACGCGGCCCCGGCTGTGCCCGACGGCGAGCCGGCGGCGTACGCGCCTTCCCCGATTCGGGGGCGCGCGGGAGGGTGTGAGCGCCGTGGTGCGGCTCAGTGCGCGGCGTCGCCCGGCCGTCCGATGATGTGACCGCAGCGGGCGGGGGCGCCTGTCGTGGACGCGCGATCCGATCGAGCCCGATCGAACCGATCGGGCGCCGTCTTCCCCGCTTCGAGCTGGAAGGATCGCCGTGCCAACCGGGTGCGGACCGGTGGCCCGACAGGTTTGCCGGTGAGCGTAGAACCGATAAAAGACACCGGTCAACGCTCCTTTACTTCGCCAGCGTCACCTGGACGGAGCACACCCTCGCCGGTATCCGGAGCGTTGGGTGGACTATGACAAGTGCAAAGCACACAGCAATGTTCCCGAGGGGCGCACAGAGCGACGTGCGGGACGGTCAAACCCGGGCCGCAAAGGTGGGGAAATGGACGTACACGCCCGTCTCGCCGGGCTCGGCCCTGGAGAAGGGCGCGACCCTTCAGCACGAGGGGCTGGAGGTCGACCTCCACTACTCGTCCTCGATCTTCGAGGACTTCCTGGACGTGGTGTACCGGATCCAGAACGAGTTCAACCGAAGGTTCCACGAGGCCGCGCCGCTCAAGACGTCGGTCGCCGAGCGCTCCGGGCAGATGTTCCGTGAATGAACAGTACGGCCATTACGCCCCGCGCCCGGAGCCCACCGCGTTCCTGCCGGAGTCGGACCAGGAACAGCACACCGCCTACGGCCGGCCGCTCTTCGGTCTGGGTGAGGCGATGGCCCCCTGGGATCCGTCGGAGGAGCTGGCCTATCTCTGCCAGGAGGCCATGGCGCCGAGCCGGGCAGAGCCGGCCGACCCGGTCGCCTTCGGCGAAACCGGTGAGACGGTCAGCGGCGCCGGCCTCGCCTCCGGGCTGTCCGCCGGCTTCACCTCGGGCCTGTCCTCCGGCTTCACCTCGGGCCTGTCCTCCGGCCTGGACGGCGGGGGGCTCTCACCGGGGGCCGGCCAACGGCCCCGCACACCGGGTCCGGGCGGGCACCGTCGGGGGAGCCCGGCGAAGGCGCCGGTGGTGGCCCTGCTGCGCACCGGAAGCCTCTGCACCGCCGTCCTGGTCGCCGTCATCGCCGCCGTGGTCAGCATGTTCAGCGGCCTGGCCATCTGTGAGGCACTGCGCCACAGCGCCGGACCGCGGACCGCGCACGACGTGGCCAGCTGGTGGCCCCTGCTGATCTACGGGCCCTGGATGGTCGCCTCCCTGTCCATCCTGCGGGCCGCCCTGTACCAACGCCGGGCCGTGCACTCCTGGTCGATCGTCCTGCTGTTCTCCACCCTGGCCACACTGCTCTGCGTGGCCCAGGCCCCGAGAACGCTCGCCGCGCAGGCGGCGGCCACCCTTCCGCCCATCGCCGCGCTGGCCTGCTTCCAGCAACTCGTCCGGCAGATCACCCTGACGCGCCCGCCGAGGCAACCCGCCCCACGGCACCGCAACCGCCGGTCCCCCCAGCTCCGGCCGCCGGCCACGGCGGGCGGCCCGGACGCCCCGCTCCCCGACTACTCGATGAGGGACCGGAGGGACTCACTCCGCGCCTCCAGCGGATACCGGTTCCGCTACGGAGCATGAGGGTCCGGGCACGGGGCCGGCCGGGTCCGCTCGGCCCGAGGACGAAGAACCCGAGGACGAAGAAGGGGACGGGCAAGGGGTCCTGCGGCTGACCGGTGCGCGCCCGGGGCGGAGCGGTGGCGGGGGAGTCCGCGGCGGCAACTCCGCGGAGCGCGGCGTCGCCGCGACTCGACGCGATGCTGTCGAGCGTCGCTAACTTCTCGGACACCTCGGGCCTTCCCGGACTTCAACCAACGTGATCACGTGCATCTCAGGAACGAAGATCAAAGCCCGTAGGTCACGGGGTGTGCACAGTCTCAGTCCTACGGGTCTCCCGCGCTGACCAGCCGCGCCCCGGCTCCGGGGGGCCCGCACCACCCCCAGGGACCCCCGGCCGGCCGCGTCCGCGACGCGCTCCATCCACTCCACCCAGACCGAGAGGGCGACACCATGACCCACGAGCTCACCCACGCCGAGCGCATCCGGTACAAGCGGCGCCAGGACGCGGCGTACCAGGCCGGTGAGGAAGCCGTCACGAACCTTCGGGCCGCGCTCGCGCTCGCCGGTCTGACCCTTCCCTCGCTGTGCAACGACGGGCCGCTGGGCTGCCGGGGCTTCGTCCGGCTCGGCGGGTGCGGCGTCGACTTCGCCAACCGGCTCGCCGAGGTCGTCGCCGCCGGCGCCCGCGCCCTGGAAGGCCGGAAGCCGTGAGCCCCGCGGCCGAGCGGGGGGCATCCGGCTGGTGACGGGTCCGCAGGAGATCGCATGAACGCGTGGCAGGCCGACCCCTACCGGTTCCCCGGCTTACGGGGGTACGCCGAGGAAGCCGAGGCCCAAGTTCCCCCCACCCCCTTGTCCGGCCCGCTCCCCGCCCCGGACCGCCGGCCGGGCGTCCCGGACACCGCCGGCAGCCGACGCCTCGACCTGCACGCGTGCCTGACCGTCGCAGGCATCGCGCCGCGCGCCGGCGACCTGCACGCCATCGACGTGCTCTCCATGGTCGACGACACCACCTACGCGGCCCTCCGGCGATGGATCACCGGTACCCCCTGACCGAGCCCTGAACCGGCCCCGCGGCCCTGCCGCCGGTCTCCGGCAACACGGAACGAATGCGTACATAAACGGCCTGGTCGGCCGTTACGGGCCGCAAACGGACGTCCGGCCCTGCGCGTTGGGCCGAACAGGTGGTGCTCGCCATGCGGGTGCCCGGCATATTCGGCCGCGTATGCACAATGCGTTCTGTCGAAGTCGGCCGTGGGGCGCGTAGCCTGCGCGAGCTCAGGAGCTGGAGGTACACCGCCCATGGCGGGGAACGGACATCCCACGGTCAGGAGGCGTCGCCTGGGCGCCGAGCTCCGGCAGCTCCGCAAGGCGGCAGGTATGACGTCGACGCAGGCGGCGGGACATCTGCTGGTGTCCCAATCCAAGATCAGCCTCATCGAGACCGGTCGCCGCCCCATCAATCCGCGGGACGTGCGCGATCTGTGCCGACTCTACGGAGTCTCCGACCAGGACGTCGTCGACTCGCTGATGCGGACGGCGAGGGAATCGGGGCAGCAGGGATGGTGGGTCTCCTGCGGCGACGTCCCCTACGGCGTCTACATCGGGCTGGAGACGGGGGCCTCCTCCATCCACACCTACGAGCCGCTGGTCATCCCCGGCCTGCTGCAGACCCGTGCGTACGCGGCCGCCCTCATCGCCGAAACGGTCCCCCGCATCACGGACGAACAGGCCGCCGTCAGCCTGGAGGTGCGGCTGCGGCGCCAACACCGGGCGCACCACCCCGCCCGCCCCTTCCGCTTATGGGCGGTCCTGGACGAATCCGCACTGCACCGGACGGTCGGCGACCGCGAGATCATGCGCCAACAGCTGGAGCACCTGAACACCCTCAGCGCCCAACCGCACATCACCGTGCAGGTCCTCCCCCACAGCGCCGGAGCCCACGCCGGCCTCCTGGGACAGTTCTCCATCCTCGGGTTTCCCGAGTCCGACGGGGGAGTCGTCTACCTGGAACGCTTCACCAGCGATCTCTACCTGGAGAAGTACACCGACCGGTACCCGTACCACATCATGTACGACCACCTCCAGGCGCAGGCGCTCAACCCCGAGGACACGCGGCACTTCATCAACGACATCATCAAGGCGTTCCAGGGAGCGCCGGCGGTGAGGCTTGGGATCACGCAGAACCGGTGATCGCTTCCCGTCCCCCAGTGCTCGCGGTGTGAAACCGTACGCGCAAGGGCCCCGTCCGGTTCTCCGGACGGGGCCCTCCGGGCTGCGCGGGTGGCGGTGGCCGTCAGCCCCCGCACTGGCAGGGGGCTCCGGACTGGCAGCCGCAGCCGCAGCCGGAGCCGCAGCCGCAGGCCGCGAGCAGAGGGAGGCGCAGGGGCTCCGGACGGGGCGGCTGCTCCTGCTCCGGGGTGATGGGGACGGGGGAATCGGGCATGAATCCTCCTCGCAGGCGGCGTACGGGACGTCGTAGTGCCTTCGCCTCATTCATGCCCAGCCACACCGGCGCGTCAACGGCGCATTGGGGCGCGGAGCGCCCCCCCGCTCAGATGCCTTCCACCTGCGTCGGCTGCTGCAGCTCGTCCGCGTGCTCACCCGTCACCAGGTAGACGACGCGCTTGGCCACCGACACCGCGTGGTCGGCGAACCGCTCGTAGTAGCGGCCCAGCAGGGTGACGTCGACGGCCGTCTCGATGCCGTGCTTCCAGCGGTCGTCCATCAGGTGCTGGAAGAGGGTGCGGTGCAGCTGGTCCATCTCGTCGTCGTCCTGCTCCAGCTGGAGCGCCAGGTCGACGTCCTTCGTGATGATGACCTCGGCCGCCTTCGCCATCAGGCGCTGCGCCAGCTGTCCCATCTCCAGGATCGTGGCGTGCAGGTCCCGCGGCACCGCACGGTCCGGGAAGCGCAGCCGGGCCAGCTTCGCCACGTGCTGCGCCAGGTCGCCGGAGCGCTCCAGGTCCGCGCTCATGCGCAGCGAGGTGACGACGATGCGCAGGTCGGTCGCGACCGGCTGCTGGCGGGCCAGCAGGGCGATGGCGCGCGCCTCCAGGTCGTGCTGGAGGTCGTCGACCTTCTGGTCGGCCGCGATGACGCTCTCGGCGAGCTTCAGGTCGGCGTCCAGCATGGAGGTCGTGGCCCGCCCGATCGCGGAACCGACGAGCCGGGCCATCTCGACCAGGCTCTCTCCGATCGAGTCCAGTTCCTCGTGGTACGCGTCGCGCATGTGTCCTTCTCCTGCCTGCTTGCCTACTACTCGCTACTGCTGCGGCGTGGTCCGTCGTGCCCCACGTTGACACGTTCGGCCGCCAACGCGTCCGACTCCGGCATCACAAATGAATCAACACCGTCGCCAGGGTGAACTCTGGGCGACGACTGTTCGAGCTGCCACCCGAACGGCTGTGGAAGTGTCGTAGCGGCTGCTTAACCTGGACACATGGACGTGAACGCGGCGGTCGCCGCAGCTGCGGCGATCGCCGGTCTCTGCACCGGTGTCATCGCCATGCTGGCGTTCCGCTGGAGCGAGCGCGACCAAGCCCGCCCCACGAGGAGCTCCATGCGCCCCGACATCAACGCGGTGCTCCCGCCCGGCGTGGACACGGTGCTCTCCGTACTCCGCTCCTCCGCCGTCGTCCTCGACGAGGGCGACGCGGTGGTCAAGGCCAGCTCGGCGGCGTACGCCCTGGGCCTGGTCCGGGGCGGGAAGCTCGCCGTGGAGCCCATGCTCCACATGGCCCGTGACACCCGCCGTGACGGCGAGATACGCCAGATCGAGCTCGACCTGCCCCGGCGCGGCACCGGCCGCGGCGAGGCCCTCGCGGTCTCCGCCCGGGTCGCCCCGCTGGGCTCCCGGCTGGTGCTCCTGCTGGTCGAGGACCTCACCGAGGCCCGCCGCATCGAAGCGGTGCGCCGCGACTTCGTCGCGAACGTGTCGCACGAGCTGAAGACCCCGGTCGGAGCGATCTCTCTGCTCTCCGAGGCGGTGATGGACGCCGCGGACGATCCCGAGGCGGTCAGCCGCTTCGCGGGCCGCATGCAGATCGAGGCCACCCGCCTGATCAACCTCGTACAGGAGCTCATCGACCTCTCCCGGGTGCAGAACGACGACCCGCTGGAGGACGCCGAGCCCATACGGGTGGACACGCTGGTGGCGGAGGCCATCGACCGCTGCCGCCACACGGCCACCTCCAAGCAGATCACCATGGCCGCCGGCGGCACCGCCGACCTGCGCGTCTGGGGCAACCGGGGCCAGCTGGCCGCGGCCCTGGGGAACCTGGTGGAGAACGCCGTCAACTACAGCCCGGCCCGCACCCGCGTGGGCATCGCCGCCCGCAGGGTGACGGCGCCCGGCGGGGACCTGATCGAGATCGCCGTGACCGACCAGGGCATCGGGATCCCGGAGAAGGACCGCGAGCGCATCTTCGAGCGCTTCTACCGGGTGGACCCGGCCCGCTCCCGCGCGACCGGCGGAACCGGACTGGGCCTCGCGATCGTGAAGCACGTGGCGGCCTCGCACGGCGGGGAGGTGTCGGTGTGGAGCTCCGAGGGCCAGGGTTCCACGTTCACCCTGAAGCTCCCCGAGGCGGCCGCCCCGGCCCCGGCGCCCGCCCCGGACACCGCGGCGGCGGCGCCGGCCACGACCCCCGAACCCGCCCGACCCCTGCTTGACCCAGAACCAGCCGTCCCCTCCCCGGAGGTCCTTCCGTGACCCGAGTGCTCGTCGTCGAGGATGAGGAATCCTTCAGCGACGCCCTGTCCTACATGCTCCGCAAGGAAGGCTTCGAGGTCGCGATCGCCGCGACGGGGCCCGACGGGCTCGACGAGTTCGAGCGCAACGGCGCCGACCTCGTCCTCCTGGACCTGATGCTGCCCGGCCTGCCGGGCACCGAGGTCTGCCGGCAGCTGCGCGGCCGCTCCAACGTTCCCGTGATCATGGTGACCGCCAAGGACAGCGAGATCGACAAGGTCGTCGGTCTGGAGATAGGAGCCGACGACTACGTCACGAAGCCCTTCTCCTCGCGGGAGCTGGTCGCCCGCATCCGCGCGGTCCTGCGCCGCCGCGGCGAGCCGGAGGAGGTCACCCCGGCGGCCCTGGAGGCCGGGCCGGTACGGATGGACGTGGACCGGCACGTGGTCACCGTCGGCGGGGCCAAGGTGGACCTCCCGCTCAAGGAGTTCGACCTGCTGGAGATGCTGCTGCGCAACGCGGGCCGCGTGCTGACCCGTATGCAGCTGATCGACCGGGTGTGGGGCGCGGACTACGTCGGCGACACCAAGACCCTCGACGTCCACGTCAAGCGCCTGCGCGCCAAGATCGAGCCGGACCCGGGCGCCCCGCGCTACCTGGTCACGGTCCGCGGCCTCGGCTACAAGTTCGAGCCGTAGGCCTGCCGGGAGTGAAACGGGGAAGGGGCCCCGGCCGCGATGCGGCTGGGGCCCCTTCCTTCGTTCCTGGCGGCGCTGTGCTTCCGCAGCGCCCCGCGTCAGTGACCGGCGCCGTGCGACGCCGAGGCCGAGGGGGAGCCCGACGGGCTGCCCGATGCGGAACCCGACGGCGTGGCGGCCGGGGAGCCGGAAGGGCTGCCCGACGGGGTGGCGGAGGCCGAGCCGGACGGGGCCGCGGAGGCGCCGGCGGCGGCCGGGGCCTCGGTGGGGCCGTAGCCCGCGTACATGCCGGCGGCCGGCACGACGTAGGCGTCCAGCTTCACGTCACCGGCGGTGCTGAGCTGGAAGGTCATCTCCTGCACGTTGCCGTTCTGGACGGCCTCGCGACCGCCCTCGACGACGGCGGAGGCGTTGCCCTTGCCGCCGATCACCACGGACCCGCCGGCGGGCACGGTGATCTTGCCGGAACCCTCGGCGCCCTTCAGCGTCACCTTGGACTTGCCACCCGCCAGGGTGATCGCGTCCAGGGTCTGGTCCTTGGTGCCGGCGTTGAAGAGGGTCGCCGAGACGGAGGCCGGGCCCTTCTTCTCCTTGTCACCCTTGGTGATCACCAGGGCGTTCTGAACCTTGATGTCGCCCTTGGTGACGGCGGCGTTGTCCGGCTTGATCTGGAGAGTCTGCGCGTCACCGCCCGCGCCGCACGCGGCAAGCGAGGCGAGCGAGAACACTACGGCGGAAGCGGCGAGGGCGCCGCGTCGAAGGCTGCGGCTCACGGCGGCGGCAACTCCTTGGACGTACGGACGGGACGGTGGGCTCTCGGAGCGGCCGAGGTAAAGCCGCCCTAAGGGTGTGTCAGCGGGCTTAGGTTACCGAGCCGCCACCCCGCCCCCGCACCCGACCCTCCGCAGCGTGCGGACGGTGCCGAGCGCGTGGGCGATCTTGCATTCCGCTATCCCGCCGGCGGGTCCCTCCGTGATCGAATTCAGGCATTCCCTCGAACGCCGCTCCGTGATCAATTCCGGATTGGGCCGGAACCCGCTCCGTACGGGTGGCCGCCAGTCGAACGGAGTACTTCGGTTTCCTGTCCTGGAACCCGGCAAAACGGGACGTACGTCACACTGGAGGGTGCGTCCGTCAGGTGTAACGTGGTCGTTTCGCCTGGTCCGCACAGCGCCTCCGACCTGCGAATACCCCCCTCCGGAAGCCTTTCGCAGCACGTTCGTGTCGTTGTTGTCAAGCCCCGAGATGTGCCCTGACCTGCGAAAACGCCATTCATAACAGTCCGTTCTCGTGTTACCCTGGATAGCCACGGAAGGGGTACCTGTCACATGACGTTCAAGGTTGGCGACACCGTGGTCTATCCCCATCACGGGGCCGCGCTGATCGAGGCCATCGAAACTCGCCAGATCAAAGGCGTGGACAAGACCTACTTGGTGCTCAAGGTCGCCCAGGGCGACCTGACGGTTCGTGTGCCTGCGGACAATGCGGAGTTCGTCGGCGTTCGCGACGTAGTCGGCCAGGACGGGCTGGACCGGGTCTTCGAGGTGCTTCGCGCACCGTACGCAGAAGAGCCGACGAACTGGTCCCGTCGCTACAAGGCAAATCTGGAGAAGCTCGCTTCGGGCGATGTCATCAAGGTCGCCGAAGTGGTGCGCGACCTGTGGCGTCGTGAGCGTGAGCGTGGGCTTTCCGCTGGTGAGAAGCGGATGCTCGCGAAGGCGCGTCAGATTCTGGTGAGCGAGCTCGCGCTCGCCGAAAACACGAACGAGGACAAGGCAGAGGCCCTCCTCGACGAGGTTCTCGCGTCCTGACGCTCGAACCGATCACAGTGTGCCGCGGTGCCCGATGACAGGTCCTCTCCTCCACGAGAGGGCTGTTGCCGGGCGCTGCGGCATGTCTGCGTCCGCGGCCACGTCCGCCGCCTCCGCACCTGCCGCACCCACGTCCTCCACCTGGCGTGCCGGGTCCGGGCAGCCGGCTCGACCGGTCGTCACGGAAGGGGCGAGGGCGTCGCACCCGGCACCCTTCAGGCCATACCCATGTCGGCCGAAGTCACAAACCTGGCTCGGAGCTACTGATGTCTGACGAATCCCGGCCCCACCGCACCGCCGCGGTGATCCCGGCCGCCGGCCGCGGGGTACGCCTCGGCCCCGGCGCCCCCAAGGCCCTGCGGGCCCTCGGCGGGACACCGATGCTGGTCCACGCCGTCCGCGCCATGGCCCGCTCCCGCGCGGTGTCCCTCGTCGTGGTCGTCGCCCCGCCCGCCGAGGCCGCCGAGGTGCGCCACCTCCTCGACGAGCACCCGCTGCCCGACCGCACCGACCTGCTGGTCGTCCCCGGCGGCGAAACCCGTCAGGAGTCCGTGCGCGCGGGCCTCGACGCCCTCCCGGCCGACGTCACCTCCGTACTGATCCACGACGCGGCCCGCCCGCTGGTCCCCGTCGACACCGTGGACTCCGTCATCGAGGCCGTCCGCGACGGCGCGCCCGCCGTCGTCCCCGCCCTGCCGCTGGCCGACACCGTCAAGGAGGTCGAGCCCGGCCGTCCCGGCGAGCCCGAGCCCGTCCTCGGCACCCCCGAGCGCGCCCGGCTGCGCGCCGTGCAGACCCCGCAGGGCTTCGACCTCAAGACCCTGCTCCACGCGCACGAGACCATCGCCGTCAGCGGCGAGGGCGCCACCGACGACGCCGGCATGGTCGAGCGCACCGGGGTCACCGTCGTGGTCGTCCCCGGCCACGAGGAGGCCTTCAAGGTCACCCGCCCCCTCGACCTGGTCCTCGCCGAGGCCGTACTCGCCCGCAGGAGGGCCACCGATGCGTACTGATCCCGCCGCCCCCCTGATCCCGCTCGTCGGCATCGGGACCGACGTGCACGCCTTCGAGACCGGGCGCGAGCTGTGGTGCGCCGGCCTGCTGTGGGAGGGCGAGGACGGGCTCGCCGGGCACTCCGACGGCGACGTCGCCGCCCACGCCGCCTGCGACGCCCTCTTCTCCGCCGCCGGCGTCGGCGACCTCGGCGCGCACTTCGGCACCTCCCGCCCCGAGTGGTCCGGCGCCTCCGGCCGCACCCTCCTGGGGGAGGCGGCCCGGATCGTCCGCGCCGAGGGCTTCGAGATCGGCAACATCGCCATCCAGGTGATCGGCGTACGCCCGAAGATCGGCAAGCGGCGCGAAGAAGCACAGAAGGCGCTCGCCGCGGCGGCGGGCGCCCCCGTCTCCGTCTCCGGCACCACCACCGACGGACTCGGCCTCACCGGCCGCGCCGAAGGCCTCGCCGCCATCGCCACCGCCCTCGTGTACCGGACGAACCGGGACTGAGTACCGGTTACCCCCGTAAGGCGGCCGTTACGGATGTCAGGCCGCCGATGACGGATGTCACCTCTTCGGCAACAAAGCGTCCCCGCGGCCTCAAACGGTCGCGGGGCACTGCCGCTGGCGCACTACCCTGGATGCCGTGACTATTCGCCTGTACGACACCAGCGCCCGGCAGATCCGCGACTTCACCCCGCTCGTCCCGGGCTGCGTCTCGATCTACCTCTGCGGTGCCACCGTGCAGGCGGCACCGCACATCGGGCACATCCGCTCGGGCCTCAACTTCGACATGATGCGCCGCTGGTTCGCCTACCGCGGCTACGACGTGACCTTCATCCGCAACGTCACGGACATCGACGACAAGATCATCGCCAAGTCGGCCGAGCAGGGCCGCCCCTGGTGGTCCATCGGCTACGACAACGAGCGCGCCTTCAACGACGGCTACACCGCCCTCGGCTGCCTGCCGGCCACCTACGAGCCCCGCGCCACCGGCCACGTCACCGAGATGGTCGAGATGATGCGCGGCCTCATCGAGCGCGGTCACGCCTACGAGGCCGACGGCAACGTCTACTTCGACGTGCGCTCCTTCCCCGGCTACCTGGCGCTGTCGAACCAGGAGCTCGACAACCTGCTCCAGCCCTCCGGCGAGGGCGAGACCGGCAAGCGCGACCCCCGCGACTTCGCCATGTGGAAGGCCAGCAAGCCCGGCGAGCCCTCCTGGGAGACGCCCTGGGGCCGCGGCCGTCCCGGCTGGCACCTCGAATGCTCCGCCATGGCGCACAAGTACCTCGGCTCGGCCTTCGACATCCACGGCGGCGGCCTGGACCTGATCTTCCCGCACCACGAGAACGAGATCGCCCAGGCCAAGGCCTTCGGCGACGAGTTCGCGAACTTCTGGGTGCACAACGCCTGGGTCACCATGTCCGGCGAGAAGATGTCCAAGTCGCTCGGCAACTCGGTGCTCGTCTCCGAGATGGTCAAGCAGTGGCGCCCGATCGTCCTGCGCTACTACCTGGGCACCCCGCACTACCGCTCGATGATCGAGTACAGCGAGGAGGCCCTGCGGGAGGCCGAGTCCGCGTTCGCGCGCATCGAGGGCTTCTGCCAGCGCGTCGTGGAGAAGGCGGGCGGGATGGTCGAGGCCGCCGCCGAGGTGCCGCCGGCCTTCGCCGACGCGATGGACGACGACCTGGGCGTCCCGCAGGCCCTCGCGATCGTCCACACCACCGTCCGCCAGGGCAACAGCGCGCTCGCCGCCGACGACAAGGACGCGGCCATCGCCCGGCTGTCCGAGGTACGGGCCATGCTCGGTGTCCTCGGCCTGGACCCGCTCGACCCCCAGTGGGCCGGCGAGTCCGACCGCGGCGAGGAACTCCACGGCGCCGTCGACACCCTCGTACGCCTCGTCCTGGAGCAGCGCGAGTCCGCCCGGGCCCGCAAGGACTGGGCGACCGCCGACGCCATCCGCGACCAGCTCCAGCAGTCCGGCCTGGTCATCGAGGACAGCCCCACCGGCCCGCGCTGGACGCTCGGCCCGCGCTGATCCGGGCCCGTCGGGACCCGGTCCGCAGCCGGACCGGACCCCGTCGGACCAGCGCCGTTGTGCCGCCCGGCCTTCCGGGCGGCACACTCTTCATACGTACATATCGCAGCACGAACGAAAACAGGTAGAGGTCATGGCCGGGAACAGCCAGCGCAGGAACCGCCGCACGTCCAACAAGAAGGGCGCCACGGTCGGCAGCGGTGGCCAGCGGCGCAAGGGCCTGGAGGGCAAGGGCCCCACGCCCAAGGCCGAGGACCGCAAGAAGCACAAGGCGAACCGCATCGCCAACGCCATGGCCCGCCAGGCCGCCAAGCGCCGCCCCGCCCCCCGCCGCGGCGGCCCCAAGGGCACCAGCGAGATGGTCGTCGGCCGCAACCCGGTCTTCGAGGCCCTGCGTGACGGCGTCCCCGCCACCACGCTCTACGTGCAGCAGTTCATCGACAACGACGAGCGCGTCCGCGACGCCCTCAAGCTCGCCGGCGAGCGCGGCAACATCAACCTGATGGAAGCCCCGCGCCCCGAGCTCGACCGCATGACCAACGGGCTCAACCACCAGGGCCTCGTCCTCCAGGTCCCGCCGTACGAGTACGCGCACCCCGAGGACCTCACCGACGCCGCCTACGACAACGGCGAGGACCCCCTCATCGTCGCCCTCGACGGCGTCACCGACCCGCGCAACCTCGGCGCCATCGTCCGCTCCGTCTCCGCCTTCGGCGGCCACGGCGTGGTCATCCCCGAGCGCCGCGCCGCCGGCATGACCGCCGGCGCCTGGAAGACCTCCGCCGGCACCGCCGCCCGCACCCCGGTCTCCCGCGTCACCAACCTGACCCGCGCCCTCCAGGAGTACAAGAAGGCCGGCATCGCCGTCGTCGGCCTCGCCGCCGAGGGCACCCACGAGGTCCAGGACCTCGACGCCCTCGCCGGCCCCGTCGTCATCGTCGTCGGCTCCGAGGGCAAGGGCCTCGGCCGCCTCGTCGGCGAGAACTGCGACTACCTCGTCCGCATCCCCATGCCGGGCGGCGCCGAGTCCCTCAACGCCGGTGTCGCCGCGGGCGTCGTCCTCTACGAGGCCGCCCGCCGCCGCGCCACCCGCGGCCGCGTCTGAGCCGCAGGCCCCGGCCGTCGGCCGGACGGGTCACCCCCGTCCGCCGGCTTGATCCACTCGGCCCACGGAACATGACCCGTGAGCGTGTCGCCCCGCCCCTTCCGGGCGGGGCGACTTGATCTTGACGGGTCTCGGACAGATCCCTGATGTCAAGGCAGTGTCCTAAACACTGATCACTCGGTTAGATGAGTGTGGACACCAGAACGTCAGGGTTCGATGACCAGCCCGCGCTGAGCATGGTCAAGGTGCCGTGCGACCCCGCACAGGTCATCGTCAACCACGCCAGCTTCCGCGTGCGGCTCGCACCGAGCCCGAGCGCGCGTTCCAAGCCCGCGAACGCCCCCGGCCCCGGCCGCGCACCGCTCCTGGCCGCCGGAGCCGTCGCGGCCGCCGGAGCCACCCGCCGCCGGGCCCCCGTCGTCTGGAGCGGCAAGACCGCCCCCGGCGGCGACGCCGAGGCCACGGGCGGACTCCTCCAGGCCGTACGGGAAGCCGGACGCGGCCACGACGACTACGACGGCGGCGCCACCCAGACCATCCCCCGGGTGGACCTCGCACGCGACCTGGCCGAGGACACCCTCGCCACCCCCACCGTCATCGGCCAGCGCAGCTACGCCGACGCCGACGAGACGCGCCCGCTGGCCGCCGTACCCGACCAGCCGCGCCAGCCCTACGAGCCCTACGAGCCCTACGAGCCCTACGACCAGCCCCCGTACCCCGGCGGCCCCGCCGCCGACGCCCGGCGCCCCGCGGACAACCGCGCCCAGGCCTCCTACTACCCCGGCCGCCGGATGAACCTCGGCGTCGTGCTGCTCCCGCTGCGCGTCTTCCTCGGCTTCATCTCCATCTACGCCGGCATGGGCAAGCTCTGCGACCCCGTCTACTTCGACGGCGGCGAACGCGGCTCCATGGTCACCTGGCTGCGCACCCTGCACCCCTGGGCCCTCGCCGAGCCGCTGCGCGACTTCGCCCTGGCCCACCCGGTCGGCGCCGGACTCAGCGTCGCCTTCCTCCAGGTGCTCGTCGGCGTCCTCACCGTCTTCGGCCTCTGGCAGCGCTTCGCCGCCTGCATCGGAGCCCTGCTCTCCGCCGCCCTGCTGATGACCGTCAGCTGGAAGACCGTCCCCGCCTACGACGCCCCCGACATCATCTACCTGGCCGCCTGGAGCCCGCTCATCATCGCCGGCGCGCCCGTCTACTCCCTCGACGGACGCCTCGCCGGCGAGGCCTGGCGCACCCTCGGCCCCCGCTCCGAGATGTGGCAGCTGCGCCGCCGCGTCCTGCGCCGCGGGTCGGTCATGGCCGCCGTCGTCTGCGGACTCACCCTCCTCATCGGCTCCCTCCTCGGCGGGGCCGTCCGCTCCAGCACCGTCGTCACCGTGCCCGGCCCCGGCCAGGCCCCCAGCAACTACCTGCCGGGCTCGCCGCTCCCGCAGGCCCCCGCGCAGCAGCAGCCCGGGCCGGCCAAGCAGCCCTCCAAGCAGGCCTCGCCGTCCGCCTCCGCGTCCGAGCCCGCGAAGTCCGGCCGCACCAGCAGCGGGGCCCCGGCACGGGAGAGCGCCGGCACCGGCTCACCCAGCGCCACCAAGGGCACCAGCGGCAGCCAGACCCCGCGCACCAGCACCCCGAAGCAGTCCAGCGCGCCGTCCGCCACCTCCTCGAAGAGCCGGACCGGCACCAGCGGGGACACCACCGCCAAGAAGCCCGGCCTGGTCGGCGGCCTCCTCGGCTGACCGGAACGGACCGACGGGAAGGGCCCGGCGCGCGAGCAGCGCGCCGGGCCCTTCCCACTGCCTCAGGCCCGGTCAAGCACCGTCGATGCGGTCGAGCAAGCTGCGGGCCTGCAGGGTGCGGGGGTGGTCCGGGCCGTAGAAGGCCAGGCAGTCGCGGTGGGCGGACGCGGCCAGGGGACGGGCCTGGGCGTTCCGGCCCAGCCCGAAGAAGGCGGTGGCCTCGTTCAGTTCGGCCATCCCGGTCTCCGGGGCACGGTCCTCCCGGGGGAAGGCACGGTCCAGCACGTCGGCGCGCTTGTTCTCGGCGAGGGCCTCCTCGTAGCGTCCCTGGGCGTTGAGGCTGTGGGCCAGAGCGAACCGCACCCTCACCGTGAACCGGTCCTGTCCGTCATGAGCGGCGAGGACGTTCCGCGCCACCGCCTCGACCGCCGGGTGGGCGCCCAGCATGTCGAGGGCCCGGATCTGCCCGATGAGGGCGTCCTTCACCACGTACGGCATGTCGGCCCGGGCCGCGGCCCGGCAGACGGCCACGCACTCCTCCTCGGACTCGGTGTGCCGGCCGAGCTGGTTCAGCACCTCGGCGCGGCCCAGGCGCAGTTTCAGGGTCAGCCGGTGTTCGTCACCCCAGACCTCGCTCACGACCGGCAGCTGTGCGTCGTACGTGGCGAGCGCCTCGGCGTGGTGGCCCTGGGCGCTCGCCGCGAGCGCGGCGATGCTCAGCGCCATCGGCACGGCCAGGTCGTCCGGATTCCGCCCCTGGGCCGCTGCCACGGAGCGCGCCTCCGCCTCGGCCTCGGCATAGCGTCCCGCGGTGTACAGCGCCCGGGCCTGCGCCAGGAGGTCGTCCGCCCGCTGAATGTCCTCGCGCCGGCCGCGCGACCGAAAGAATGCCATGCGCCGAGCATACGAACGCCGCGTACGCCTGTTCGGAGAACGGGACAAGGCGGTCCCGCGTTCCTGTGCGCACGATGACGCAACAGGCGTACGAAAAGCCTCAGACGGCGCCGTGGGCCGCCAACTCCCGCGCGGCCTCCGTCAGGTCCTTCGCCGTGTCGATCGCCCGCCAGTAGGCCCCCTGCGGCAGCGGGAAGCCCGCCAGGCGCCGTTCCCGGGCCAGCCGCGGGAACGTCGTGCGCTCGTGGTCCCCCAAATCCGGCAGCAGCGCCGTGAATTCGGGCGCGAACACGTACACCCCGGCGTTGATCGGATAAGGCGACGGCGGCGCCTCGACGAAGTCCAGGACCTGCCCGAACTCGTTGGTCTCCACCACCCCCCACGGGATCCGCGGCCGCGCCAGCGCCAGCGTCGCGGCCGCCGCCCGCTCGGCGTGGAACGCGGCCATCTCCCGCAGCGGGAACCGCGTCCACACGTCCCCGTTGGTCGCGTACCAGGACCGCTCCGGGTACGGGAGGTGCCGGGCCGCGTACTTCAGCCCGCCCCCGCGCCCCAGCGGTTCCTCCTCCACCACCGTGGTCACCCGCAGCGGCAGCACCGCCCCGGCCAGCCACTCCTGGAGCACCTCCGCGAGGTGCCCGCACGAGACGACGGCGTCGGTGACCCCCTCCTCCGCCAGCCAGGCCAACTGGTGCCCGATGATCGGCACTCCCGTGCCCGGGATCTCGACCATCGGCTTGGGCCGGTCGTCCGTGTACGGCCGCAGCCGCGAACCCTGGCCCCCCGCCAGGACGACGGCCTGGACGGGCGGGGCCGGGAACGCGGCCGCGCGGTCGGTGGATGGTGCAGCTGTGGGAGGGGTGTCGGTCATGGCCGCCAGCGTAGGGACGGCCCCCGCCCCGGCGGAGGCGGCGCGGCGGGCGTCAGCCCATCGAGGCGACCCCGGACGCGTACGAGGTGTCGCACACCGGGCGGGAGTACGACTGCGCCTTCGTGGGCCCGTACGCCTCGACGGCGGCCCGGCCGAGCGCCCGGGCGATGCCCATGCAGTGCTCGGCGAGCGACGGCCGCCCGTTCACCTGCTCCTGCAGGTGTCCGAGGACGACGCCCGGGTTTTCGCCCTGCTGCAGCTCGCTCAGCAGCTTGTCGCGCAGCACGTCCTGCGCGGCGCGCGGCTTGGCGGGGACGGAGACGTCCTCGGCGGAGGCGGTCAGGATCTGGGAGGGGGTGTTGTCCGCCCAGGGGACCATGGTGACCGCGAGGGTCCCGGACAGGACCAGGACGACGGGCAGGACCAGGGCGAGGGAACGGCCGATTCGGCGGGCAGTGTGGGTCACGAGGGCGAGAGTAGCGCTCGGTGAGGATTTGGCGACATTTAGTCACCCGGTCGGGGGATGGTTCGAGGTGGCTTTTCGATTTACGGGTTGACGCGTGCGGCCGAATGGCCCGGTCTGCCGGGGTTCGTGGGAAACGCTACCCGCAACTGCCGCAGGAGGGGCTCCCCTTGGCGGGACGCCCCTCCTGCGGGTCTGTGCCGGGCCTCAGTCGGAGAGCCGTGCCCCGGTGGACGTCGAGAACACGTGGATCTCGCCGGCGCGCGGCACGACGTGCAGCGAGGAGCCCTTCTCAGGCACGTTGCGGCCGCCCACGCGGACCACGATGTCCTGGCCGTCCTTGCTGCCGTAGACGTAGCCGTCGGCGCCCAGTTCCTCGACCACGTTCACGGTGATCGTCAGGCCGCCGGTGTCGCCGATGTCGAAGTGCTCGGGGCGCACGCCCACGGTGACGGTCTTGTCGCCCGCGTCGGCGGCGGCCGACAGCGCCTCGCGCGACACCGGCACCACGCTGTCCCCGAACTTCACGCCGCCGTCGGTGATCGGCACCTCGACGAGGTTCATGGCGGGGGAGCCGATGAAGCCGGCGACGAAGAGGTTCGCGGGCCGGTCGTACATGTTGCGCGGGGTGTCCACCTGCTGGAGCAGCCCGTCCTTGAGCACGGCCACCCGGTCGCCCATGGTCATGGCCTCGACCTGGTCGTGCGTGACGTACACGGTGGTGATGCCGAGGTCGCGCTGGAGGGCGGCGATCTGCGTACGGGTGGACACGCGGAGCTTGGCGTCGAGGTTCGACAGCGGCTCGTCCATGAGGAACACCTGCGGCTTGCGCACGATGGCCCGGCCCATGGCGACGCGCTGGCGCTGGCCGCCGGAGAGCGCCTTGGGCTTGCGGTCGAGGTACTGGGTCAGGTCCAGCATCTTGGCCGCCTCCTCCACCTTGCGGCGGATGGTGGCCTTGTCCTCGCCGGCGATCTTGAGCGCGAAGCCCATGTTGTCGGCGACGGTCATGTGGGGGTAGAGCGCGTAGTTCTGGAACACCATCGCGATGTCCCGGTCCTTCGGCGGCAGGTGCGTGACGTCGCGGTCCCCGATGCGGATGGCGCCGCCGTTGACGTCCTCCAGGCCGGCGAGCATGCGCAGCGAGGTGGACTTGCCGCAGCCGGAGGGGCCGACGAGGACGAGGAACTCGCCGTCCTCGATCTCCAGCTCCAGCTGGTCGACGGCGGGCTTGTCGCCGCCGGGGTAGAGGCGGGTCGCCTTGTCGAAGGTGACAGAAGCCATGGTGATGCATCCCTTCTACCGGCAGGAACGTGCCGGACGATCCGAGTGGAAGGTCTAGTCCAATATTCAGGACTCGGGCCGACGCTACCGGGTGGGAGGGGTTCTGTCAGCAATCTGACGGGGCGGATGCCAGAGCAATCGCCTTTTGACCATGGTTCCTGCTTCAGCACCCGTTGCCGATCAGGTGAGTCCCTGGGGGGCGCACCCGATCGGTCTTACACAGGCTCCACAGGCATTGCGGCCGACGGCCCGTCGGTCCGTACTGCGTTTCGCTTCGCTATGCCGCCGGTACGAGGTCCAGCAGCTCCGAAGCCTTGATCACACTCGGCGGCATCCGCCCGGGCGGCAGCGCCATCGCCACTGCCCAGTACAGCCGCATCCCCTCGTCCCGGAGGTTCACCGCCGCGTTCTCGTCCCGGTCGTGGGCGGCCCCGCACTCCGTGCAGGTCCACTCGCGGATCGACACGTCGAGCTTCGGCCCCTTCGTATGGCAGGCGGAGCATCGCCGGGTCGACGGGAAGAACCGGTCCACGACCACCAGGGTCCGGCCGTACCACGCGCACTTGTAGCGGAGCTGACGCAACAGCTCGCCCCAGGCGGCGTCCATGATCGAGCGGTTCAGGGCCGCCTTGCGCCGTCTGTTCTTGCCCGTCGCCGCGCGCAGGAGATTTTCGATCGGCAGGTCTTCCACCACGAGCACTTGGTTCTCGCGCACGAGGCGGGTCGTGAACTGGTCCAGCCGATCACGGCGGACGTCACCGATCGAGGCGTACAGGCGGGCGATCCGCTCCCGTACCTTCCCCCGGTTCTTCGAGCCCTTCGTTTTGCGGTGCAGGTCGCGCTGGAGGCTCGCGAGCTGCTTCTCGTACTTCGCCAGGAGGCGGGGGTGCGGGAGCTTCTCCCCGTCGTCCAGGGTCACCAGCGTCGCGAGCCCGAGATCGAGGCCCACGGCCTTGGGCTCCCGGCCGCCCGGAAGGAACACCTCGGGAAGCGGGGCTATCACTTCCTCCACCAGGACGGAGAGGAAGAAGCGGCCGGCCCGGTCGCGGGTGACGTTCAGCTTCACCGGTAACTGCCCTGCGGGGAGCGCGCGCGACCAGCGGATGTCGAGTGGCTTCGTCTGCTTGGCGAGGGTGACCGAGGCCGTGCCCGGACGCTCGGGGTCCTCGACCCAGCGGAAGCCGGTGCGGACGTAGGTCGCCGAGTCCTTCGAGCGGTGTCTGGACTTCCTCTTCGGGTACTTCGCCGATCCCTTGAAGAACCGGGCGAAGGCCGAGTCCAGATGCCGCAGGGACTGCTGGAGGACCGTGGACGAGGTCTCCTTCAGCCACGCCGTCTTCCGTACGCGCTTCCACCCGGTCAGGGCCCGACAGGTCTCCGCGAAGCCCAGCGACACCCGGTGGTCTTCCCATGCCTTCACCCGGAGGGCCAGGCCCTCGTTGTAGACCCAGCGGCAGGCGCCGAAAGTCTGGGTGAGCTGGGCCGCCTGGTCGGCGGTCGGGTAGAAGCGGAAGCGGTAGACGCGCTGCTGCGTGCCCGGCTCTCTGACCAGCCCTTTCAGGGGCGCGACTGCTCGCCCGTCATGTTTGGTCCGGTCGCCGACGCCGAGGAGCTCGCGCTTGATGCGCCGGGCCTCTTCTCCCGTTATTCGGTCTGACATCTCCCCACCCTTGATCCGAACTCCAGAACGGCACGCCAGTACGGTCAACGAACGCTTGCGTGAGGGGTTACGGGGCTCGGTCAATGTGATGGCTTGGGGATTCTGCGGCTGTGTAGAGTGTTGGCGGCTCCATGCGCGGAGGTATCGCGGGTGAGGGTTGTGCCGCCTTAGCTCAGTTGGTAGAGCGCCCCACTTGTAATGGGAAGGTCGTCGGTTCGATTCCGACAGGCGGCTCCATCCCAGGTCAGAGGGCGTCTGGCCAGGGAATTTCGAACGCAAGCGGAAGGCCCCGGATGATCATCCGGGGCCTTTTCGTGTGCCTCAGGAGCGGCCCGAGACGCGGTTGGCGAGGTGGGCCAGCGGGGTGGTGTTCGGGGTGTGGGTTCTTGTTTCGTGGCGGTCCGCTTCGCGGTAGGCCGCGTACAGGGTGTGGACGCCCAGCCAGCGGAAGGGTTCCGGTTCCCAGCGGCGGACTCGGTGGTGGACCCAGGGGAGGGTGGTCAGGGCTGTGGAGTCGCCCAGGACCAGGTCGCGCAGGGTGCGGGCCGCGAGGTTGGAGGTGGCCACGCCCGAGCCGACGTAGCCGCCGGCCCAGCCGAGGCCCGTGGCGGCGTCGAGGGTGACCGTGGCGCACCAGTCGCGGGGGACGCCGAGTACGCCCGACCAGGCGTGGGTGATCTCCGTGCCGGTGAGGATCGGGAAGAAGGCCGTGAGGAGGGTGGTGAGGGCCTCGATGGTGGCCGGCTGGGTGCGGCCGTCGTTGTCCGTGCGGGAGCCGAAGCGGTACGGGACCCCGCGGCCGCCGATCGCGATGCGGTCGTCGGCGGTGCGCTGGGCGTACATGTAGGCGTGGGCCATGTCGCCGAGGAGGGGGGCGTCCTCCCAGTGGAGCTGGGACCAGACCGACTGCGGGAGGGGGGCCGTGACGATCATCGAGGAGTTCATGGGGAGCCAGGTGCGCTTGTGGCCCTTGAGGGCGGCGGTGAAGCCCTCGGTGCAGCGCAGGACGTACGGGGCGCGGACGGTGCCGTAGGGGGTGACGGCGCGGCGCGGGGCGAGTTCCGTGACGGGGGTGGACTCGTGGATGACGACCCCGAGGCGTTCGCAGGTGGCGGCGAGGCCGCGGACCAGCTTGAAGGGGTGGATGCGGGCGCCGTGCGGGGTCCAGCTGGAGCCGACGGCGTCGGCGACGTCGATGCGGGCGCGGGTGCCGGTGGCGTCGTAGAGGACGCGGTCTGTCTCCCCGAAGCCGAGTTCGGCGGTGTGGAAGGCCTTCAGGCGGGTGAGCTGGGCGGGGGTGCGGGCGACTTCGAGGACTCCGCCGCGGTGGACGTCGGCGTCGATGCCTTCCTCGGCCGCGACGTCGATGACCTCGGTGACGGTGTCGTTCATGGCGTGCTGGAGGCGGCGGGCGGCCTCGTGGCCGTGGAGTGCGGCGTAGCGGTCGCGGCCGGCGATGCCGTTGTAGAGCCAGCCGCCGTTGCGGCCGGAGGCGCCGTAGCCGCAGAACTTCTGCTCCAGGACGGTGACGCGCAGGTCGGGGGCGGCGCGCTTGAGGTAGTAGGCGGTCCACAGGCCGGTGTAGCCGCCGCCGACGATGACCACGTCGGCGGTGGCGTCGGCGGTGAGGGGGGCCCGGGGTGGCTGGTGGGCGGTGCCCTCGACGTGGGTCGCGTACCAGAAGGAGATACCGCCGTTGATCGTCATGGGGGAGTTGGTACAGGGGGTGGGGGAGGGGTGTCCAGGTGCGGGAGGGGGCGGGGGCGGGCCGGGTGGTGGTCTCGGGGGCGGTCCTAGGGTTGGGGGCATGATCCGTGAGGCCGTGCCGGGCGACGTTCCCGAGATCCAGGCGATGATCCGCGAGTTGGCGGAGTACGAGAAGCTGCCGCACGAGGCGCGTGCGACGCAGGAGCAGTTGGGGGAGGCGCTGTTCGGGGAGCGTCCGGCGGTGTGCGCGCACGTCGCGGAGACGGATGAGGGGGAGGTCGTCGGGTTCGCCGTGTGGTTCCCGAGTTTCTCCACGTGGCGCGGGGTGCACGGGATCTATCTGGAGGACCCGTACGTACGTCCGGGCGCGCGCGGGGGCGGGTACGGGAAGGCGCTGCTGACGGAGCTGGCGCGGATCTGTGTGGCGCGGGGGTACCAGCGGCTGGAGTGGTCGGTGCTGACGTGGAACGCGCCGGCGATCGCGTTCTACGAGGCCCTGGGCGCGCGGCCGCAGGAGGGGTGGCAGGTGTACCGGCTGACGGATGGGCCGCTGGCGGCGCTGGGGTCCGGTTCCTAGGGCGTCGGGTCGTCGGGGCTTCTGGTCCTAGGGCTCCAGGACGACCTTGCCGGTGGTGGCGCGGGTTTCGAGGTCGTGGTGGGCGCGGGCGGCTTCGGCGAGGGGGTAGCGCTGTACGGCGGGGCGGAGCCGGCCGGCGGCGGCCTCGGCGAGGGCGCGGGTCTCCAGGACGCGCAGGGGGTCGGGGGCGCCGACGGCCTGGAGCATGGCGGGGCCGAGGATGTGGTGGGTGGTGATGCGGCGGGCGTCGAGGCCCGCCCGTTCGGTGTCGGTGAGGGTGAGCGGGGTGCCGCTGGACCAGCCGAAGACGAGGTGGCGGGCGCCGGGGGCGAGGAGGCCGAGGGCGGTGCGGGCGGTGGTGCCGCCGACGGAGTCGAAGAGGACGGTCGCGCCGGCGGGGTGGTGGGCGCGTACGGTGTCGGCCCAGTGGGGGGCGGTGTAGTCGAGGGCGAGGTCGGCGCCGTTGGCGGCGGCGCGGGCGGTTTTGGCGGGGCCGCCGGCGAGGGCGATCACGGTGGCGCCGGCGTTCTTGGCGTACTGGACGAGGAGGGTGCCGATGCCTCCGGCGGCGGCGGGGACGAGGGCCACCGAGTCCGGGCCGAGGTCGGCGAACTGGAGGATCCCGAGGGTGGTGCGGCCGGTGCCGATCATGGCGACGGCCTCGGCGGGGCCCAGGGCCGGGGGTACGGGGTGGAGCCGGGCGGCGTCGGCGACGGCGTGTTCGGCGTAGCCGCCGGGGACGAAGCCGAGGTGGGTGACGACGGTCCGGCCGAGCCAGGAGGGGTCGGTGCCGGGGCCGAGGGCGTCGACGGTGCCGGCGACCTCCCGGCCGGGGATGGTGGGCAGCTCGGGCAGGGGTGCGGGCGGGCCCTGGACGCCCCGGCGGAGGGCGGTGTCGAGGAGGTGGACCCCGGCGGCGGCGACCTTGATGCGGACCTGGCCGGGGGCGGGGGCGGGGAGGGGGGCCGTCTCGTAGGTGAGGTTCTCGGCGGGGCCGAAGGCGTGGAGGCGGACGGCCCGCATGGTGGCGGGGGCGGTGTCGGTGTTCATGGGGGTGAGCCTCCGGCCTCAAGCGCGGTTGAGGTCAAGGGCGGGTTGTCAGTGGGGTGGGTCACGATGGGGTCATGGCGCGGAACGGTGAGCGGTTGGTGAGGGCGGCCCGGCGGGCCGAGGTGCGGCTGCCGGAGCTGGTGGCGTGGGAAGGCGGTGGGCTGGAGCCGGACGGGGACTACGACGGGCAGGAGTTCGCCGACCTGGACCTGGCGGGGCAGGAGGCGGTCGGGGCGCGGTTCATGGACTGCGCGCTGCGGCGGTGCGGGCTGGACGGGGCCGGGCTGGCGAAGACCCGGATCCTGGACTCGGTGCTGGAGGGCGTCCGGGGGGTGGGCGCGGACCTGTCGGGGGCCTCGCTGCGGGACGTGGAGGTGGTGGAGGCCCGGCTGGGCGGGGTGCAGTTGCACGGGGCGGTGCTGGAGCGGGTCCTCGTACGCGGGGGCAAGATCGACTACCTGAACCTGCGGCAGGCGCGGCTGAAGGACGTGGTGTTCGAGGGGTGCGTGCTGGTGGAGCCGGACTTCGGGGGGGCGGTGCTGGAGCGGGTGGAGTTCCGGGACTGCGTGCTGCGGGGGATGGACGTGACGGGGGCCCGGCTGACGGACGTCGACCTGCGGGGGGCGGCCGAGCTGGGGGTGGCGCGGGGGGTGGAGTCCCTGGCGGGGGCGGTGATCAGCCCGGCGCAGCTGTTCGAACTGGCGCCGGCGTTGGCTGCGCAGCTGGGCGTGCGGGTGGTGGGGTAGGGGGGCCGCTGCGCGGGGCCCGGTTAGGCCGGGACTCGGGGGAAGCGGGACTGGAGGGTCCAGATGATGGGGTTGTCGGCGAGGCCCTCGTGCATGTCGATGAGGTCCGCGATCAGATCGTGCAGGAAGTCCCGCGCCTCGCGCCGCAGCAGCCGGTGACTGAACGTCAGCGGCTCCTCCTCCGGCGGCATCCAGTCGGCCTCGATGTCGACCCAGCCGAAGCGGCGCTCGAAGAGCATCCGGTCGGCGGACTCGGTGAAGTCGAGTTCGGCGTACTGGCTGTGGGAGGAGCGGCTGCCGCGCGGGTCCTGGTCCAGCTGCTCGACGATGTCGCACAGGGCCCAGGCGAAGTCGAGTACGGGCACCCATCCCCAGGCTGTGGACACTTCTGTGTCCTTGTCGGTGTCCGCGAGGTACACGTCGCCGCAGAAGAGGTCGTGGCGCAGGGTGTGGACGTCCGCCGAGCGGTAGTCGGTCTGCGGGGGGTCCGGGAAGCGCCGGGAGAGGGAGTAGCCGATGTCGAGCACGTAGCCGATGGTGTCACGGGTCGGGGCGAGGGGCCGTGTGGGGATGCCGCCCGCACGGATCGTCCGGCCCGACCCCCTAGGCTCCCGCCATGTATCCCTGCACGAACCGGCCGTCCGCCGAAGCGATACTCGCCGCCGTACCGGGCCTCGCGCCCTACGCCCGGCCGGCGGTCGTCCTCCGTCCGGCGCCCGGGGCGTCCGCGGTCCGTGACAGTTCCGTCGGCGGTCCGCTGCTCTGGCCCCCGGACGAACCCTGGCCGCACTGCTCCGTGCCGGACGAACAGGAGCCGTCCGGGCTGCCGCCCGTGGCGATGGTGCCGGTGGTGCAGGTGTTCCGGCGGGACGCGCCGGGGGACTGGTGGCCGGAGGGCGCCGACGTGTTCCAGCTGCTGTGGTGTCCGAACACGCACTGGGACCCGCCGGCTCCGCAGGCGGACGTCAGCCCGGTCGTGGAGGTCCGGTGGCGGCGGGCGGCGGACCTGCCCCCGGAGCCGGTCCCGGTTGCGGTCCCGGCGCCCGTGCGGCAGGAGGACGAGGACTACGGCTTCTCGCCACGGCCCTGCACGCTCACGCCGGTGCCGTTGACGGACTTCCCCCATCCGAAAGAGCTGCCGGACGTCGTCAGGGCGGGCGTGGAACGGCTGGTGGCGGAGACGGGCGCCGGGGAGGGCCGGGGCGACGTCGTCACGCGCGTCGCGGGATGCAAGTTCGGCGGGTGGCCCACCTGGCACCTCTCCGACCCGTGGGACGTGCGCTGCCGTGAGTGCGACGCGGCGATGGAGCTCCTGTTCACCGTGGCCAGCGACCGCACCACGCGCATCACGGTCGGCAGGTGGGGGGACCTGCGCGTCTTCAGCTGCCCCCGGGACATCCGGCACGGCTATGAGTTTGACGTGCACTGATTGATCGTGTGGTGGGCGGGCCGGCCCTTCGGGCTTCAGGAGGGCAGGAGGCGCTGTTCCTTCGCCACGGCCACCGCGCCGGCGCGGGTGTCGACGCCCAGTTTGTCGTAGATGCGGCCCAGGTGGGTCTTGACCGTCGCCTCGCTGATGAACAGCGCGCGGGCGATGTCGCGGTTGCCGAGGCCGCGGGCCAGCTGGCCCAGGATGTCCAGTTCGCGGTCCGTGAGTGTCGGGCGTGAACCCCGCATGTGGGCCATGACGCGGCTGGCGACCGGCGCGGAGAGCGTGGTGCGGCCCGCCGCCGCCGAGTGGATGGCGGCGAAGAGCTCCTCGGGGCGTTCCGCCTTCAGGAGGTAGCCGGTCGCGCCCGCGCCGATGGCCCGGGTGATGTCCGCGTCCGTGTCGTAGGTGGTCAGGACGAGGACGTGCGGGGGACGGGGGAGCGCGGTGATGCGGCGGGTGGCCTCTACGCCGTCGATGCCCTCGCCCAGCTGGAGGTCCATCAGGACCACGTCCGGGTGGAGCTTGGCGGCCAGCGCGACCGCCTCCTCGCCGCTGCCCGCCTCGCCGAGCACCTCGATGTCCGGTTCGCTGCCGAGCAGCGCCAGGAGTCCGGCGCGGACGACGACGTGGTCGTCGCAGAGGAGGATCGTCGTCATCCTGTGGGCTCCAGGGGGATCGAGGCCGAGAGGACGGTGCCCTCGCCCGGGGTGGATTCGATCGTCAGGGTTCCGCCGAGCTGGCGCACGCGGGCGCGCATCGCGGGGAGGCCGTGGCCGCGGTCGGACGTGGCTCCCGTGGCGGGGGTCGTGGTGGTGAAGCCCGTGCCGTCGTCGGCGATGTCCAGGACCACTTGGTCGCCGAGGAAGCTGAGGGTGAGGGCCGCGGTGCGGGCGCCCGAGTGTTCGCGGATGTTGGCGAGGGCCCCCTGGGCGATGCGCAGCAGGGCGGACTCGGCGCGGTCCGGGAGGGGGGCCGGGACGCCCTCCAGGTGGAAGCGGACCTCGATGTCCGGGCCGGCGTCCAGGGCGCGCAGGGCGTCGGCGAGGCCGGCGCCGTTGTCCAGCTCGGGCGGGGCCAGGTCGTGGACCAGGCGGCGGGCCTCGGCGAGGCCGCGGGCCGCGATGCCGGTGGCGGTACGGACGTGCGCGCGGGCGGTGGCGGGGTCGGTGTCCCAGGTGCGGTCGGCCGCCTGGAGGAGCATCTGCTGGCTGGACAGGTGCTGGGCGAGGGTGTCGTGGATCTCCATGGACAGGCGCTGGCGTTCCGCGAGGGTGCCTTCGCGGCGTTCGGTGGCGGCCAGTTCCCGGCGGGTGCGGATCAGGTCGTCGATGAGTGCGCGCTGGGCCTGGGCCTGGCGCTCCATGTGGATGAACACGGCGGTGGCGAGGGCGGCGATGGCGGGCGGGGCCAGGAGGAGGTTCGGGTCGAAGGCGGTCGAGAGCTTGAGCTGGGCCGCGACGACGAAGACGGTGAGGACGGCGACGAGGGCCACCGCCGCGCGTGGGGGGAGGGTGCGCAGGGCCGTGAAGAACAGCGGGACGGCGCACCAGGCGAAGCTCGGCGCGAGGACGACGAGGACCAGCCAGGTGGCGACGACGAGCCCGAGCCAGGGCCTCCGGCGGTGGGTGGGGGTGGTGGCGCGCCCGGGCGGCGCGCCTGTTGCGCCCACGGCGGGGCCGAGGACGTAGAGGAGGGCCAGGGTGATGCTGAGGGCGATGATCCAGGGGGTGCGGGGTTCGCCGGGGTGGCGGAGGAGGAAGCGGGCCACGGAGGCGCCGAGGAGGAGGAAGAACGCCGTGTGCATGACGGTGGCCAGGGCGCGGGTGTCGGGTTTCCGCGGCGGCTGGCTCACGGCGGGGGCTCCTGGGGGGTGGGGGTGTGGTGTCCATTTTGCCCCTGCCCTGGCCGGGCGGTACGGGGCCGGTCGGGCCGCTGCCCTGGCCGGGCCATTGCCCTGGCCGGGCCATTGCCCTGGCCGGGCCGTTGCCCTGGCCGGGCGGTGCCGGCTGGGGGCGGGGTCGGGGGTGGGCCGACCAGGTCCCGGCCGGCCAGATCCAGCCTCGCCGGCGTTTGAGGCGCGGGGGTCCGGGGGCGGAGCCCCTGGGAGACGGTCCGCAGACGTACGGGCTGCGTTTGGGCGGGGGTACTCAGGAAACCGGGCGGCCAGCCCCACCGCATCGGCCGATCGGATGACCCCCGGGTCAACCGGTGCGGTCGCCGGGCCGAGCCGGTACGGGGACGGGCCGGGGGCGGGTCGGCGGCCATGGTTGAAGGGAGCCAGTCGAGACCACCAGGAGCAGAGATGAACACCCGTACCCGCGTCCTCACCGGTACCGCCCTCGCCGTCGTCCTCGGCGCCGGGACCTTCGGGGCCGTCAGCGCGAGCGCCACCCCTGCCAAGAAGGACGAGGTCAAGAGCGGCAACTTCACCACCTCGACCCACCTCACCATCGACGCCGCCACCCGCGCCGCCCAGGCCGCGCTCCAGGCCGCGGAGAAGGAGAACCAGAAGGTCACGGTCGCCGTGGTGGACCGCAACGGCAACACCATCGTCACCCTGCGCGGCGACGGCGCCGGCCCGCAGTCCTACGAGTCCGCGCAGCGCAAGGCGTACACCGCCGTGTCCTGGAACGCCCCGACCTCGGTGCTCGCCGGCCGGCTCGCGCAGGCCCCGAACCTGAAGGACATCCCCGGCACCCTCTTCCTCGCCGGTGCCACCCCCGTCCAGGCCAACGGCGCGCCCGTCGCCGGTATCGGTGTGGCCGGTGCGCCGAGCGGTGACCTGGACGAGAAGTTCGCCAAGGCCGGTGCCGAGGCCCTGGGCAACTGAGGTCCGGGCCTGCCTCCAGGGCACCCGCTTAGGATCGAGCGCGTGGAACACCGCACGCTCACCCGTCTCGCCGCCCCCGCCCTCGCCGCCCTGATCGCCCTCACCACGGGGTGTACGGGCGCCGCGGTGCAGGGGCGGCCGGGCGCGTCGGGGCTGCGGGACCCGTACTTTCCGCGGGCCGGGAACGGGGGCTATCAGGTCGAGCACTACGCGCTGGACCTGGCGTACGACCCCGCCGACGGGGAGTTGCACGGGACGGCCGTGATCACCGCCCGGGCCGAGCAGGGGCTCAGCTCCTTCAACCTGGACTTCAGCGGGCTGAAGGTCGAGGGCGTGGACGTGCAGGGTGCGGCGGCGCGGTACAACCGGACGGGCAGCGAGCTGACCGTGCGGCCGGCCGAGGACATCGGGAAGGGCGAGGTCTTCCGTACGACGGTGGACTACTCCGGGCGGCCCAAGGCGCTGGTCGATCCCGACGGGTCCAAGGAGGGCTGGATCACCGCCGAGGGCGGGGACGCGGTCGGTGTCGGCGAACCGGTGGGGTCGATGGGCTGGTTCCCCGGCAACCACCACCCCGTGGACAAGGCCACGTACGACATCACGGTCACCGTTCCCGAGGGCTACGAGGCCGTGTCCAACGGGGAGTTGCGGTCCCGCAGGGCCGTGGGGGCCGGGCAGACCGAGTTCGCGTGGCGGAGTGCCGAGCCGATGGCGAGCTATCTGGCGACCGTCGCCGTGGGGAAGTTCAAGGTGAGTACGGGGCGGACCCCTTCGGGGGTGTCCGTGTACGAGGCCGTGGCGCCCGGTGAGGAAGAGGCGGGCCGGGCCGCGCTGGCGCGGGTGCCGGAGATGGTGGAGTGGGGGAGCGCCACGTTCGGGCCCTACCCGTTCGGGACGGTGGGTTCGATCGTGATGCCGGCGCGGACCCTCGGGTACGCGCTGGAGACGCAGACCAAGCCCGTGTACTCGGGTGCGCCGGACGAGGAACTGGTGCTGCACGAGCTGGCCCACCAGTGGTTCGGGGACTCGGTGTCGCCGAAGTCCTGGAAGGACATGTGGCTGAACGAGGGCTTCGCCACGTACGCGGAGTGGCTGTGGGCGGAGTCCCAAGGGGGTCTTACCGCGCAGCGCCGGTTCGAGGCCTTCCTGGCCGGTGACACGTCCGTCGATCCGCATGCGGGTGCCGATTGGGCGGCCTTCCCGCCGGCCTCGCCGCCCCGTGCCGAGCACATCTCCGACGACCCGGTCTACTACCGGGGTGCGATGGTGCTGCACCGGATCCGCCAGGAGGTGGGGGACGAGAAGTTCTTCGGCCTGCTGCGGGGCTGGGCCGCCGAGCACCGGCACGGCAACGCGAGCACCGCCGAGTTCACCGGGTACGCGGAGCGGCGGACGGGGCGTGACCTGAAGAAGGTGTGGGACGTGTGGCTGTACGGGGAGGGCCGGCCGAAGGCCGCCGGTTAGGGCTCCTTGTCCACGACCGGGCGCGGACCCTTCCCCGGGACGGTGGGGAAGGGGCCGCGCCGGGCCGGCGGCGGTCTCAGACGTTGACGCCGAAGTCCTGGGCGATGCCGACGAGGCCGGAGGCGTAGCCCTGGCCGACCGCGCGGAACTTCCACTCGGCGCCGCTGCGGTAGAGCTCGCCGAAGACCATGGCGGTCTCGGTGGCGGCGTCCTCGGAAAGGTCGTAGCGGGCGATCTCGGCGCCGCCGGCCTGGTTGACGACGCGGATGTACGCGTTGCGGACCTGGCCGAAGTTCTGGCTGCGGGAGTCGGCGTCGTAGATGGAGACCGGGAAGACGATCTTGTCCACGGTGGGGGCCAGGCCGGCGAGGTTGACCTTGATGGACTCGTCGTCGCCCGAGCCCTCGCCCGTCCGGTTGTCACCGGTGTGGACGATGGTCTGGTCCGGGGTGGACTTGTTGTTGAAGAAGACGAAGTGGCCCTCGGAGACGACCTTGCCCGTCGCGTCGACCGCGATGGCGGAGGCGTCGAGGTCGAAGTCGACACCGGTCGTCGTGCGGACGTCCCAGCCGAGGCCGACCGTGACGGCGCTGAGGCCCGGGGCCTCCTTCGAGAGCGAGATGTTGCCGCCCTTGGACAGGCTTACTGCCATGTGACTGGTGTCCTTCCTCGTCATTCCGGGTGCTAGACCCCGATGTGGGGTCAAGCTACCGCTGCCCTTCATAACGCGGCGAGGGGGCGCGGAGGTTCCAGGGGAGGTAAATGGGGGTGACGGGTGCGGGCCGGGGGCGGATCATAGGGGCATGCCTGGTCCCTATGTCATCCGCGGTGCGGTCGTGCTCCCCGAGGCGGAGCTCGCCTGGCGGTTCTCGCGTTCCTCCGGGCCGGGCGGACAGCACGTCAACACCTCGGACTCGCGGGTGGAGCTGCTGTTCGACGTCGCCGCGACGAAGGCGCTGCCGCCGGTGTGGAAGGAGCGGGCGCTGGAACGGCTCGCCGCGCGGCTGGTGGACGGGGTGCTGACGGTACGGGCCTCCGAGCACCGGTCGCAGTACCGCAACCGGGAGATGGCGCTGGTCCGGATGGCCGCGCTGCTGGCGGAGGCGACGGCGGCCCCGCCGAAGACGCGCAGGCCGACGAAGATCCCGCGCGGGATCAACGAGCGGCGGCTGCGGGAGAAGAAGGCGCGCGGGGAGACGAAGCGGACGCGCAGCGCGCGCGACTGGTAGTCCCGCGGGCCGCGCCCGCCGGCGCGCGGCGGGCCGGGGGCCGGCCGGCCTACGGGGCCAAGTGGCGGTAGCGGCCGCGGAAGTACGTCAGGGGCTGGGCGTCCGGGGACGGGAAGGCGGCCGTCAGGACGTGGCCGATGACGAGCGTGTGGTCGCCGGCCGGGACCCGTGAGTGGGTGCGGCATTCCAGGGTGGCCAGGGCGCCCGACAGGAGCGGGGCCCCGGAGGCCTCGCCGCGCACGTACGGGAGGTCGGCGAACAGGAGGCGGTCGCTGATGCGGCCCTTCATCGAGAACCGGCCCGCGACCTGGAGCTGGTTCTCCGCGAGCAGGGAGACCGCCCACAGCGGCTGCTCCGCCAGCAGGTCGTCCATCCGGGAGCCCTCGCGCACGCTCACCAGGACCAGCGGCGGGTCCAGGGACACCGACATGAAGGCGGTGGCCGTCATGCCGGCGTCCTCGCCGCGCGGCCCGTCGGGGCTCAGGGGCGGTTCGTGGGCGGTGATCAGGCACACGCCCGCCGCCAGCCGGGACATGGCGGCGCGGAACTCGTCGTTGCTCACCCCTTCAGGATGGGGGGAGAAGGGGGAGGCTGGGGTGTAAGGCTGGGTTGCGGAGGTCGTCTTCGGCACGTACCGCACGCTAGTCCGGCCGCCGCGCCCCGCACATCGGGCGCTGGTCCGAGCCGCGCCCCCGCCCCAGGGCCTAGGCCCGGGCGTATCGTTTGCGCGTGGGAAGGCACGGAACGACTCCTCGTCCTCAACGTGCTTATGGCGCAGCACTATTCATCTCATGTGACTTGAGTCACAGAGGGCAAGATTTGTTGACCCTGTGTACCTGCCGCACAGCTCACTGTGATTCAGTGGACGGGACACCGCAACGAAACGCCGATGACAAACCTGGAGTTGCTGTCGAGGTCTCGGGGAGAGCGAGCAATGGAGACCGAGTCGGAGCCGTACGTCCGTCTTGCGACCCTGCGGCAGCTGCACCAGGTGGTGGCCGAGCTCAACACGGCCCGGAGCCTGGCGGACACTCTGCAGACCGTCGTGGACGGCATCGTGCGCGGCCTCGGCTACGAACTCGCCTGCGTCAATCTCGTACGCCCTGACGGCGATCTCGTCGTCGCCGCCTTCGCCGGGGACCCCGCCGCCGAAGCCCTGATCACCGGCCGCGTCGGCTCCCGCGCCGCCTGGGAGCGCCGCCTGACCATGGGCGAGGACTGGGACGGCCTGCGCTTCATCCCGCACACCGAGGGCTGGGTCCTGCTGGAGGACGACGTACCCCAGTGGCATACGGAAGGACCCGATCCGCGCTTCGAGGACGAGTGGCACCCCGAGGACCGGCTCTACGCCCCGATGTATGCGACCGGCGGGGAACTTCTGGGTGTCATTTCCGTGGACAGGCCGCGCAACGGCCGGCGCCCGGGCGCCTGGGGGCGCGAGGCGCTCCAGATGTACGCCTTCCAGGCGGCCATTGCGATCAGCAACGCACGGCTGCGCGCGAACATGCAGCGGGCCCTGGTACGGCTGGAGCGGGAGCAGCAGGCGCTGCGGGCCAGCGAGGAGTCGTTCCGGCAGGCCTTCGAGTACGCGCCCAGCGGCATGGCCATCGCCGAGATGGGCGGCGACCAGCACGGCCGGCTGCTGCGCACCAACGACGCCCTGTGCCGGCTCCTGGGCCGGCCCGCCTCCGTCCTGCGCCGCTACTCGTTCTCCGACCTGGTCCACCCCGAGGACATCGGGACCCTGCTGCGCACCTCCGCCGAGGGCGGCCGGGCCGAACTGCGGCTCGGGCGGCGCGACGGCACGTACGTGTGGGTGAGCCTGCGCAACTCCGTCGTCGCCGACGCCGCCGACGGGCCGCGGTTCCTGCTCACGCACGTCGAGGACATCGAGGAGCGCAAACGGCACGAGCTCCAGCTCGCGCACCGCGCCAGCCACGACTCCCTCACCGGCCTGCCCAACAGCGCCGAGCTGCGCGCCCGGCTCGGCGCACGGCTGTGCCGGCGCCCCCAGTCGGTGCGGGCCGGCGCCGTGGAGGCGCTGGACGCGGCCTACGAGGGCCGGGCGGAGGCCGCCGGGGGCGGCGAGCACGGCTACGACGGCTTCCCCGCCGTCGGCGCGGGCGGCGGCGGGCAGGGGGGTGACGGGTTCGACTTCCCCGGTGTCTTCCCCGGGCAGCCCGAGGGCCCGTACGACCACCACGTGCACACGGTGGCGCCCGCCTCGGACCTCGACGACGGGACCAAGGGGCTCGCGGTGCTCTTCTGCGACCTCGACGGCTTCAAGTCGATCAACGACCGGTTCGGGCACCACACCGGCGACGCCGTCCTCATCGAGGTGGCCCGGCGCCTGACGACGGGCGTCAGGGACGGGGACACCGTCGCCCGGCTGGGTGGTGACGAGTTCGTCGTCCTCGCCGACGGCCTCGGCGCCGCCGACGCCGCCGATCTCGCCGTCCGGCTGCGCAACGCCATCATCCCGCCGATCCGCGTGGACGGCCGGGCCGTGCGGGTGGGCGCGAGTTTCGGCATCGGCTGGGCGAGCTGCGGGATGTCCGCGGACGAGGTGCTGCGCTCCGCCGACCAGCGCATGTACATCGAGAAGCGGTCCCGCTCCAAGGCACACCGCCGGGCCGGCTGATCACATAGGCCACCCGTGGGCGCACGTGTTCGGGGTAGGCTCCCGGGGGTCGAAAGGAGTGACCTGCGATGACGACGCCCGCGAACAACGGCCCGCACGGTGGGGCGAACCAGCCCGAGGACGATGACCCGTTCGGCTACCTCTACGCGGACGGCCAGGCCGCCGGAGCCACCCCGCCCGGTCAGGGCGGCGGATACGGCTACCCCGGCCCGACGGTCAGTGGTCAGCCCGGCGCGCAGCCCGGCGTCCCCCGGACCTCGTACAACCAGGTGCGCACGGTCGGCGAGCGGACGTACGGCGGCCAGCGCGGCGCCGTACCCCAGCAGCAGCCCCCGCAGGCCTACCAGGCCCAGTACCAGGCCCCCGAGGCCCTCCAGGCGAACGGCTACGGGGTCCCGCAGCAGCCGTCCCCGCCCACCCAGCCGGTGGCCCGCCCCGCCGGCGGCCGCGGCCGCGGCGGCGCCGGCTCCAGCCGCAAGGGCCTGCTCATCGCGGCGGTCGCGGTGGTGGCGGCGGTCGGGATCGGCATCGGCGCGGCGGTGATCTTCGGCAAGGACAAGGGCAAGGACAACAAGAACCAGGCCACGGGCCCGTCCGTCTCGGCCGCCCCGTCCCAGCCGGACGGCTCCCCGAAGCCGAGCGGCTCGCCGAAGCCCTCGCAGAGCCCGCTGCCGAAGGCGGACGCCTCGGGCGCGGGCATGGCGCTGACGGGCGGTGCGGCGCTGCAGGCGACGGTGCCGGGGGCGAAGAGCGCCGGCGGACAGTACGTCGGCAACTTCAACCAGACGGGCGCGGCGGTCACCTGGACCCTGGACGTCCCCAGCGACGGCCAGTACAAGCTGAAGATGACGTACGCGGTGCCGGGCAAGGACGCCAGCACCACGCTGACCGTCAACGGCGAGGCCCAGACCCGCCCGATAAACATGAAGAACTTCGCCCAGGCCAAGCCGGGGGAGTGGGGCTGGACCTACACCCACTCACTGGTGGACCTGAAGAAGGGCACCAACACCGTGAAGATCTCGTGCGAGACGGGCAACCAGTGCGAGATCAACATCGACCAGCTCTGGCTCGAACGCCCCTGACCCAGCCGGCCGGCCGTAGGCATCGTGGCCCCCTCACCCGTCCATGGGTGCGGGGGCCGTCGTGGTGTTCAGATGCGTCCGGCCTCGACGCAGTAGGCGGCGACCCGGCTAAATGCGGGCCACGGTGACGGAATCGGCGATGTCCGCGTAGGTGCGGGGGTCGAACTCTCCCGCCACCGGGGCGTGGACCGTGGCCGTCGACAGGGCCACCGCCCGGGTGAGGCGGTCCGGCCAGGGGAGGTTCTCCGTCAGGGCCGACAGGAGGCCCGCCACCGCGGAGTCGCCCGCGCCCGTCGGGTTGCCGCGCAGGGTGCGGGGCGGGGTGGCCTGCCAGGTGCCCTCCGGGGTGGCGGCCAGGAGGCCCTCGGGGCCCAGGGAGGTCACCACCGCGTGGGCGCCCCGGCGGCGGGCGTCACGGGTGGCGGGGAGCGGGTCGCGCGAGCCCGTCAGCTCGGCGAGTTCCGCCGCGTTCGGCTTGATGATCTCCGGCCGGGCGGCGACCCCGCGCCGCAGGGCCTCCCCGCTGGTGTCGAGCAGCACCGGGGCACCGGCCGCGCGGGCCGCCCGTACGAGCACCGCGTACGCGCCGACCGGCACGCCCGGCGGCAGGCTCCCGCACAGGGCCACCGCGCGGGCCCCGGCGGCGAGTTCGGTGTAGCGGGCCAGGAAGGCCGACCACTCGGCGGCCGAGATCTGCGGGCCCGGCTCGTTGAACTGGGTGGTGTCTCCCGAGCTTTCGTCCACGACCGCCAGGGTGCGCCGGGTGGTGCCGGCGCAGGGGACGAGGGCGTCCACCACGCCGGGGGATTCCGCGAGCAGGCCCCGTACGACCGCGCCGGACGGGCCGCCCGCGAAGCCCGTCGCCGTCACCTCGTGGCCGAGCGCGGCGAGCACCCGGGCCACGTTCAGCCCCTTGCCGCCCGCCCGTTCGGTGACGGCGGTGACCCGGTGGGAGGTGTGCGGCAGCAGTCGCGGCACCCGGTGGGTGACGTCGAGCGCGGTGTTGAGCGTCACGGTGAGGATCATGGCCAGTCCCGGTCTTGGTGTGTGCCGGGATCATGCCAAATGGAGGGCGGCCAGCCCAGCCCTCCGGGCGGGCCGCTCCGCTTTCGTACGCGCGAAAGGCCGGTTCAGCCCAGCGGGCTGACGATCCATTCGCCGCGCCGCATGACGGCCTTGACGTCGAACTCCGCGTCCAGGACCACCAGGTCGGCGTACTTGCCCGGCTCCAGCGAGCCCACCTCCCCGTAGAGGCCCAGCAGCTTGGCCGGGTTGGCGGAGATCGCCTGCACCACCGACTCCACGGGCAGCCGGTCCACGGTCACCGACCGCTTGAAGGCGGTGTCCAGGGTCAGGGTGGAGCCGGCGATGGAGCCGCCCTCCACGAGCCGGGCGACCCCGTCCCTGACCTCAACCTCCAGCGGGCCCAGGTGGTAGGTGCCGTCGCCGAAGCCGGCCGCGTCCATCGCGTCGGTGATCAGCGCGACGCGGTGGGCGCCCGCGTGGTGGAAGGCCAGCTCCAGCATGGCCGGGTGCAGGTGCGTGCCGTCGTTGATCAGCTCGACGGTGACCCGTTCGTCCTCCAGCAGCGCCGCGATCGGGCCGGGCGCGCGGTGCTCCAGGCCGGGCATCGCGTTGTACAGGTGCGTGGCGACGGTCGCACCCGCGTCGATGGCCTGGCGCGTCTGGTCGTACGTGGAGTCGGTGTGGCCGATCGCCGCGATGACGCCGTGCTCGGCGAGCAGGCGTACGGAGTCCAGCCCGCCCGGCAGCTCGGTGGCGAGGGTGACCATGCGGGCGGCGCCGTGCGCGGCGTCGATCAGCTTGCGGACCTCGGCCGGGTCGGGGTCGCGCAGCAGGTCCTCCTTGTGCGCGCCCTTGCGGCAGGGGTTGATGAAGGGGCCCTCGAAGTGGATGCCGGCGATCTCTCCCTGCTGGGTGAGCTCGGCGAGCAGCTGCGCACGGCGGGCGAGCTCGTCGAGGTCGCCGGTGACGGTGGAGGCGACGAGGGTGGTGGTGCCGTGCTCGCGGTGGGTCCGTACGCCGGTGAGGACCTCCTCGGCGGTGCCGGAGGTGAAGGAGGCGCCGCCGCCGCCGTGGTTGTGCATGTCCACGAAGCCGGGGACGATCCAGTGCCCGGACAGGTCGACGACGTCGGCGTCCTCGTGGGCGCTGCCCGCGATCCTGGCGCCCTCGACGATGACGCGGCCGCCCGCCACGATCCCGGTGGGCAGCACCACCCTGGCGCCGGAGAGAACGGTGCTCTGTGCGCGTCCGGACATCAGGCAGGTACCTCCGTGGCGAGTAGGTCCCAGGCGAGCAGCCCTGCGCCCAGGCATCCGGCGGTGTCCCCGAGGGCGGCCGGAACGATCTCGGGCAGCCGCTGGAACGTCACGCGTTCCCCGACGGCCGTCCGCAGTGGTGTGAACAAGGTTTCCCCCGCCTCGGCGAGCCCGCCACCGATGATCAGCGTGTTCGGGTCCAGCAGGGTGATCGCCGTGACGAGCCCGTCGGCGAGGGCGCCGATGGCGGTCAGCCAGACCTCCTCGGCGCGCGCGTCGCCGGACTCGACGGCCTTGGCGCAGTCCGCGGCGTCCGCGTCGGGGTCGCCGGAGGCGGCCGCCCAGGCGCGCGAGACGGCGGAGGCGGAGGCGAGGGTCTCCAGGCAGCCGTGCTGGCCGCATCCGCACGCGGGCCCGCCGGGGCGGACCACGACGTGGCCGATCTCGCCGGCGTAGCCGTGGGCGCCGGCCTCGATGCGGCCGGCGATGCCGATGGCGCCGGCGATGCCGGTGCCCAGGGGGACGAACAGGAAGCGGTCGGCGCCCCGGCCCGCGCCGATGCGGCCCTCGGCGAGCCCGCCCGTGCGGACGTCGTGGCCCAGGGCGACGGGGATGCCGCCCAGGCGCGCGCTGAGCAGCTCGCGCATCGGTACCTCGCGCCAGCCCAGGTTCGCCGCGTACACGGCGATGCCGCGCTCGGCGTCGACGATGCCCGGGACGGCCACACCGGCGGCCGAGGCGGACGTGCCGAAGCGTTCCCGGCCGAGGTCGAGGAGCTCGGCGGCGAAGTCCAGGATCGTCTCGACGACGGCTTCGGCGCCCCGCTCGCGGCCGGTGGCGCGGCGCGCCTCATGCAGGAGGGTGCCGTCTCCGGCGATGAGGGCGGCCTTCATCCCGGTGCCGCCCACATCGAGGGCGATGACGTGTTTCACGGGTTTCACAGGAGACAGTCTCGCGTGCTCGAAGGGGAAAGGTCTAGTCCATTGGACGGGATTGTTGAGCGGCCATACAAATTCGGGAGCCCGGTCCGGACCGCGCTACGAGACGGTTTGGAAACAGTCCGCGCGAGACGCCGTTCCGGATGTGGAGGTGCCGCCAAAGTGGTGTAGACCTTACGTGGATCGTACGTACAACCAGGGGTGGATCGAGAACTGTGAAGGGCCGTTACCTGAGGCTGGCCGCGTCCGGCGCCGCACTGTGGCTGACCGGCGCGACGCTGACCGGCTGTGGAGCCGTGCCGGGCCTCGCCGGGGACAACGAGGTGACCCTCCGGGTCGTGGCGGCCGACTACGGCGACAATCCGCAGAACTCCTCCGCCGGCTACTGGAAGAACCTCGCCACCGCCTTCGAGAAGGACAACCCCGGCGTCAAGGTCGAGGTCAGCGTCTACTCCTGGTCGGAGGTCGACGCCAAGGTCGCCGAGATGGTCAAGGCCGGCAAGGCCCCCGACATCGCGCAGATCGGCGCCTACGCCGACTACGCCGAGGCCGGCAAGCTCTACACCGCCGACGAACTGCTGTCGGTGAAGACCGAGGCCGACTTCCTCGCCCCGCTCGCCGACGCAGGCAAGGTACGGCGCGTCCAGTACGGCATGCCGTTCGTGGCCAGCACCCGGCTGCTCTTCTACAACACCAAGCTCCTCGGCGACGCCGGCGTCATCCCCAAGGACGGCAGCACCCCCTGGCAGCCCAAGAGCTGGGCGGACGTCGAAGCCGCCGCCAAGAAGCTCAAGGCCGTCAACGTCCCGACCCCCTTCGCGCTGCCCCTGGGCCGCGAGGAGGCCCAGGCCGAGACGATGATGTGGATGCTCTCCGGCGGTGGCGGCTACACCGACAACGAGGAGGCGTACGCGATCGACGCCCCGGAGAACGTCAAGACCTTCGAGTTCCTGCGCGACCGGATGGTCGGCCAGGGCCTCACCGGCCCCGTCGAACCGGCCAAGCTCGACCGCCAGGCCGCCTTCGACGCCTTCACCCGGGGCGAGGTCGGCATGCTCAACGGCCACCCGACGCTGCTGAAGCAGGCCGCGGGCAAGGGCGTGAAGTTCGGGATGGTCGCCATGCCGACCGCCGACGGCACCGACCACTCCACGATGGGCGTCGCCGACTGGGTCATGGCCTTCAAGAACGGCCACAAGAAGGAAGCCGGGAAGTTCCTCGACCAGCTGTACACGGCGAAGAACGTGACCACCTTCACCAACCAGTACGACCTGCTGCCCGTCACCACCAGCGGCTACCGCGCCATGGAAGCGGCCACGGGCGGCCCGGCCACCCAGCTCCGCACCTTCCTGGCCGCCCTGCCGACGGCCCGGCTGTACCCGGTGGGCAAGAAGTCCTGGGCCGGGGTCAGTGAGGACGTGAAGCAGAACATCGGAAAAACGGTCCAGCCGGGCGGCCAGCCGGCCAAGGTCCTGGAACAGATCGCGGACGCGGCACGCAAGGCGGACGGGGAGAGGTAGGGGACCAGCCCCGCGCAGCGGCACCCCCTCGTCCCGGCCCCGCGGCGGTGTCGGTGGGCGGCGTTAGTGTGGCGGTATGACAGACGGCGGACAGGCGGGTGAGACGGGCGCGGCAGCGGAGACGGCCGAGGCCCGGCCGGCCGACGCCGAGACCCCGCCCCGGTCCGGCGCGGCAGAGGCCCCGTCCGGCCCGGCCGGCCCCGGCCCGCTGAGCGCCGCCGAGGCCGCCGTCCTCGCGTACGAGGGCCGCAGCTGGCCCGGTCCCGGCGCCAAGGAGCGCGCGATACGCGAGGGGCTCGGACTGAGCCCCGTGCGGTACTACCAGCTGCTCAACGCCCTCATGGACGACCCGCGCGCCCTGGCCCACGCCCCCGGCACCGTCAACCGCCTCCGGCGCATCCGCGAGGCCCAGCGGGCCCGGCGGTAGGGGCCGGGCGGGCACGGGTCCGGGCGCGGGTTCGGCCCGCTGCGGTGGATCCCGGCCGGAAGGTCTGGGCGGGGTACCGGCGGCGCCGGTAGGGTCGACGGCATGGGGAGCCATCCGCACGATCCGCCGATGCCCGTGCCCGCCACCGCCGCCGGACGCGAGGGCCTCGAAGCCCTCCTCCGTACACCCCGCAGGGCCGTCGTGGCCCTCGACTTCGACGGCACACTCGCCGACATAGTTCCCGACCCCGACCAGGCCCGCGCCCACCTGGACGCCGTGCCCGCGCTCGCCGCGCTGGCCCCCGAGGTGGCGGCCGTCGCCGTGGTCACCGGCCGGCCGGCCGGGGTCGCGGTCCGCTACGGAGGCTTCGCCGGGGTGTCCGGGCTGGAGCACCTGGTGGTCCTGGGCCACTACGGCGCCGAACGCTGGGACGCCGTCACCGGCGTCGTGCACGCCCCCGCCGAACACCCCGGCGTGGCGGCGGTACGGGCCGAGCTGCCCGGCTTCCTCGACGCCATCGGGGCGTGGCGCGGGACCTGGATCGAGGAGAAGGGCCAGGCACTGGCCGTCCACACCCGGCGCGCGGAGGACCCGGAGGCGGCGTTCGAGGCCCTGCGCGAGCCCCTCGCGGAGCTCGCCGCCCGCCACGGCCTGATCGTCGAGCCGGGCCGGGCCGTACTGGAGCTGCGGCCGCCGGGCATGGACAAGGGCGTCGCACTGACGGAGTTCCTGCAGGAGCGGGACGCGGGGCCGGTGCTGTACGCGGGGGACGACCTGGGCGACCTCGCGGCGTACTCGGCGGTCGAAAAGCGCCGGGCCGAGGGCCTCCCGGGCCTCCTGGTGTGCAGCGGCTCGGCGGAAGTCCCGGAACTCGCGGCAAGGGCCGACCTGGTCCTCCCGGGCCCCGGCGCGGTATCGGCGTTCCTGGCGCAGCTGGCGGGGGCACTGCGGGGGAGATAGCGGGCCCGCACGGCAAGCCCCCCCCACGAGCCCACGGGCCCGCACCGCAAGCCCCCACCAGGCCGCCCCCCGGGGCCCGGCTCAGTCCCCCAGTGCTTCCAGCTGGGCCGTGAACCAGGCTGCCGGGGGGAGGGTTGTTGCCGCTGCTGCCAGGCGCTTCGTACGGGCCGCGCGTTCCTCGTCCGGCATCGTCAGGGCCGTGTGGAGGGCTTCGGCCGTTGCCGTGACGTCGTACGGGTTGACCGCCAGGGCGTCCTGGCGGAGTTCCTCGTACGCGCCCGCCCCCGTCGACAGGACCAGGACGCAGCCCGCCTCCGACACCACCGGGATCTCCTTCGCGACCAGGTTCATGCCGTCCCGCACCGGGTTCACCAGCGCCACGTCCGCCATCCGGTAGGCCGCCAGCGACCGCGCGAAGTCGTCCTCGACCGAGACGAGCACCGGCTGCCAGTCCGCCGTCCCGAACTCCGCGTTGATCTCCTCCGCCAGCTCCCGCACCGACTGGGTGTACGCCCGGTACACCTCCAGGTCCTGCCGCGACGGGTAGGCCGAGGCCAGGTGGACCACCCGGCCGCGCCATTCGGGGTGAACGGTCAGGAGCTCCCGGTAGGCCAGGAGCCCGCGCAGGACGTTCTTCGACAGCTCGGTCCGGTCCACCCGGACGATGGTCCTGCGGTCGCCGACCTCGGCGCGCAGCGAGGCCAGCTTGTCGTCGACCGCCGGCCGGTGCGCCAGGGCCCGCAGGTCGTCCCCGTCGACACCCAGCGGGTACTGCCCCACCCCGGTGAACCGTGTCTCCCCGTACCCGCCGTCCGCCCCGAGCCTGCGGTGGTGGACCCCGCCCTGGTGGCCCTCGCGGGGGACGAAACCGTCCGCGACGCCGTGCACGTCGTCCACCGTCGCGCCGCTGATGAAGGCGGCGGCCCAGGCCGCGGTGTGGAAGCCCAGCTGGTCCGCGCCGAGCATGCCCCACACCAGCCGGCTGCGGATGTCGTCCGGGAGCATGTGCAGGAAGTCCGGCGAGGCCCACGGCGTGTGCGTGAAGTGCGCGATCCGCAGGTCCGGGCGCAGCTCCCGCAGGGCCCCCGGGACCAGGGCCAGGTGGTAGTCCTGGACCAGGACGCGGGCGCCCTGCGCCGCCTCCTCGGCCAGGGCTTCGGCGAAGGCCTGGTTGTAGGCGGTGTACGAGTCCCAGTGCCGCCGGAACTCCGCGTCGAAGACGGGCTCGCGCGGGACGTCGTACAGGTGGTGGTGGGTGAACCAGAGCACCGAGTTCGCGATGCCGTTGTACGCGTCGTGGTAGACCGAGGGGTCGATGTCCAGCATCCGCACCCCGGGCTCGGCGACGCCCCGCCGGACCGCCTCGCGGTCGGAGTCGGAGAGGGCCGCGCAGATCCACAGGGCCTGCGGCTGCGCGGCGAGCGCCGCGGACAGGCCGGAGACCAGACCGCCCCCGCCGCGCCGGGCGCTGAGCGTGCCGTCGGCGGCGAGGGCGTACGAGAGCGGGCCGCGGTTGGCGGCGACGAGTACCTGAGAAGCCATGCCGCGAACCTAGCCCGGGGTCTGCTCGCTCAAACGTCCGGGAAATGCCCGGTTCGTCACGCCCGGGTCAGGGGAGGGATCCGCAGCCGCGCCGCTCACGCCACGCGACGGACCGTGTACTCCTCGATCTCCAGCATCGGCGGCCGTTCCTCCGTGTCCACCGGATACGTGCGCGGAACGAACCCGTCCGGCCCCCTCTCGAACTGCGTCAGCACCGGCCGTATGTGGGGGTACCCCCGGCGGTAGCCGGGGGAGTGCCCGCGCGAGAGCCGCAGCTGCGCGGTGCGGTAGATCGCCGCGGCCATCCGGCCCAGGGCCTGCCCGCTCTGGTGTTTGTGCAGCCGGACCCCCACGTCCACCTGGGCCAGCGCGTCCAGCCCGACGGTGTGCAGCGCGTCGACCAGGAGGCCGAGCTCGACGCCGTACCCGACGGGGAAGGGCAAACGTTCCAGCAGGGAGCGGCGTACGGCGTACTCGCCGCCGAGCGGCTGGACGAACCCGGCCAGCAGCGGCCAGTGCAGGTTGAGCAGCGGCCGGGCCACCAGCTCGGTCACCCGCCCGCCCTGGCCGGGAGGCTTGCCGGCGGCGAGCCCGTCGAATTCCGGACCCAGCGGGCGGTCGTACATCGCCTTGACGAACTGCACCTGCGGGTCGGTGAGCAGCGGCCCGACGATCCCGGAGACGAAGGTGGACGAGAAGTCCCGCAGGTCGGCGTCGATGAAGCAGACGATGTCCCCGGTGGTGGCCAGCAGGGAGCGCCACAGCACCTCGCCCTTGCCGCGCACGGCGGGGATGCGGGGCAGGATCTCGTCCCGGTGCACCACCCGGGCGCCGGCCTTCGCCGCGACCTCGGCGGTCCGGTCGGTCGACCCGGAGTCGACCACCACCAGCTCGTCCACCAGCGGCACCGGCAGTCCCTCGATCAGGTCGCGCCGGATCACCTCCACGATCTCCCCGACCGTGGCCTCCTCGTCGAGCGCCGGCAGCACCACGCTCACCGTCGTCCCGGCCGCCCGTTTCCGGTCGAGCAGCTGGTCGAGCGGTCGGTCGGCGGCGGACCAGGAGCGGTCGGCCAGCCAGCGCTCCACCTCATCCAGCACTCTCAGCACTCCCTGGTCATTCGGCGGCGTCACGCCCGGCGGTTTTCGGCCGAATCGTGATCCATCTCGCGGTTCGGACGGCTGTCTCAACCGGCCGTCCCTTCGGTTACAGTCTTGAACAACGCGAAGGTCCACCGCATGCCGGGGGTCCTCGCGACAAACGCACCGGCGCGCCATCGAGCGCGTGTGCCGGTGCCATACCGCTCATCCAGAGGGGCAGAGGGACACGGCCCGTTGAAGCCCCGGCAACCCTCCAGTCGGTTCTCGCACGCGCGGGGCCCCGGCTAGGGAAGGTGCCAATTCCGTCTCATGGCGAAGTGCGCCATGGGGAAGATGAGGAGAAAGGGCCTCGCCGTCATGGCTGCACAGACTGTCGCCACCTCTGCCGCTTCTGCCACTTCTGGCTCCCACACCGCCGGATCCGTCGATCTCGGACCCGCCACCAGCCTTTCCTGTCGTGAGTGCGGTACCCGCTTCGAGCTCGGCCCCATCTTCGCCTGCGCCGAGTGTTTCGGTCCGCTGGAGGTGGCCTACGAGCTGCCGACCGGCGACCCGGAGGCCCTGCGCGCGGCGATCGAGGCCGGCCCGAACAACATCTGGCGCTACGCGCCGCTGCTGCCCGTCCCGGCGGACGTGGCCGGCAAGCCGAACCTGAACCCCGGCTTCACCAAGCTCGTGGACGCGGCGAACCTGGCCAAGGAGCTGGGCGTCACCGGCAAGCTCTACGTCAAGGACGACTCCGGCAACCCGACGCACTCCTTCAAGGACCGCGTCGTGGCCATCGCCGTCGAGGCCGCCCGCGCCTTCGGCTACACCACCCTCTCCTGCTCCTCCACCGGCAACCTGGCCGGCGCCGTCGGCGCCGCGGCCGCCCGCGCCGGCTTCCGCTCCTGCGTGTTCATCCCGCACGACCTGGAGCAGGGCAAGGTCGTCATGGCCGGTGTCTACGGTGGCGACCTGGTCGGCATCGAGGGCAACTACGACGACGTCAACCGCTTCTGCTCCGAGCTCATCGGCGACCCGCTGGGCGAGGGCTGGGGCTTCGTCAACGTGAACCTGCGCCCCTACTACGGCGAGGGCTCCAAGACCCTGGCGTACGAGATCTGCGAGCAGCTCGGCTGGCAGCTGCCCGACCAGATCGTGATCCCGATCGCGTCCGGCTCGCAGCTCACCAAGATCGACAAGGGTCTGCAGGAGCTCATCAAGCTCGGCCTGGTCGAGGACAAGCCCTACAAGATCTTCGGCGCCCAGGCCGAGGGCTGCTCCCCGGTGTCGACGGCCTTCAAGGCCGGCCACGACGTGGTCCGCCCGCAGAAGCCGAACACCATCGCCAAGTCCCTGGCCATCGGCAACCCGGCGGACGGCCCGTACGTGCTGGACATCGCGCGCCGCACCGGCGGCTACGTCGAGGACGTCACCGACGAGCAGGTCGTCGCGGCCATCAAGCTCCTGGCGCACACCGAGGGCATCTTCGCCGAGACCGCGGGCGGCGTGACCGTCGGCGTGACGAAGAAGCTCATCGAGAACGGGCTCCTCGACCCGTCGCTGACCACCGTGGTCCTCAACACCGGTGACGGCCTCAAGACCCTGGAGGCGGTGTCCGGCACCGGCCAGACCGCCACCATCCGCCCGAGCCTGGACGCCTTCCGCGCCGCCGGCCTGGCCTGACCCTTCCCCCGCACTACCCGGAAAGGCGGTAGCGCCATGAGCGTCAACGTCCGCATCCCCACCATCCTGCGCACCTACACCGGCGGCGCCGCCGAGGTCCCGGCCGAGGGCGCGACCCTCGCCGAGGTCATCGACTCGCTGGAGGCGAACCACCCGGGCATCGCCGCGCGCGTCCTGGACGACCAGGGCAAGCTGCGCCGCTTCGTGAACGTGTACGTCAACGACGACGACGTGCGCTTCGAGGGCGGCCTGCAGACGGCGACGCCGGACGGCGCCGGCGTCTCGATCATCCCCGCCGTGGCCGGCGGCTGCTGATCCGAAGAATCTGAATTGCCCCCTCCGCTAAAAGCGGAGGGGGCAATTCTGCTTGATTGGGCGCGGTAGAGTTGGGGAAGTCCCCTCCGCTGTTCTTGCCCGCCGCATATGAACGGGTCGCGAGAGGGTTGACATTGAGTCAACATGCGCGTGCCTTTTGGGGCATTGGTGCGGCTTGTCGGGCCCGAGTTGCCCTGGAATAGGCCAACTTTTCAGTCCATTTCCGCGTTTGCGCGTGTCCAGATTTCTCGTCGGAATGACCTGTTGCAGACAGCAGCGGTGCAGATACATTCAGCCCCGGTCGAGGCGTTCCGGCGCAAGTTCTGACCCGGGTCCGCGAAGTGCGGACCTGCGCAAGGGCCAGTAATAGGGGAGTTAGGCATGGCTCAGGGCACCGTCAAGTGGTTCAACGCGGAGAAGGGCTACGGCTTCATCGCGGTCGACGGTGGTGCGGATGTGTTCGTCCACTACAGCGCCATCCAGATGGACGGGTACCGCACCCTTGAAGAGGGTCAGCGGGTCGAGTTCGAGATCTCGCAGGGTCAGAAGGGTCCGCAGGCTGACATGGTCAAGCTCGCGGCCGGCTGAGTCGAAGCGCGATCGGCCACCGACGCACGCGCCAACACGTGAGGGGCCCACATCCTGGACGGGATGCGGGCCCCTCACGTATGTGCCGGCCCGGCATGACCCGAAGCCGCTTGCACTCGTGGGGGCCGAGTGCTAATCATTGGCGTTAGCACTCTCCGGGTGAGAGTGCTACAAGACGAGGACCGGGTCGGTGAGGCCCGCAGGGTCCGGCGGGAAGGAACCGCCGGGTCGGCAGGCCGTCCGTCGCGGGCGCGGGCGCGGTCCGGAGCAATCCACCCTCCCCTCACGTCTGGTGACGTAGGGGGAACCCCAGTCCTGGAGGACCACTTCAGATGGCCAAGATCATTGCGTTCAACGAGGAGGCCCGGCGCGGTCTCGAGCGTGGCATGAACCAGCTCGCGGACGCCGTCAAGGTCACCCTTGGCCCCAAGGGTCGCAACGTCGTCCTTGAGAAGAAGTGGGGCGCGCCCACGATCACCAACGACGGCGTGTCCATCGCCAAGGAGATCGAGCTCGAGGACCCGTACGAGAAGATCGGCGCCGAGCTGGTCAAGGAAGTCGCCAAGAAGACGGACGACGTCGCCGGCGACGGTACGACCACCGCCACCGTCCTCGCCCAGGCGCTCGTCCGCGAGGGTCTGCGCAACGTGGCTGCCGGTGCCAACCCGATGGCCCTCAAGCGTGGTATCGAGAAGGCCGTCGAGGCCGTCTCCGCCGCCCTGCTCGCCCAGGCCAAGGATGTCGAGACCAAGGAGCAGATCGCTTCCACGGCCTCCATCTCCGCCGCCGACACCCAGATCGGCGAGCTCATCGCCGAGGCCATGGACAAGGTCGGCAAGGAAGGCGTCATCACCGTCGAGGAGTCCCAGACCTTCGGTCTGGAGCTGGAGCTCACCGAGGGCATGCGCTTCGACAAGGGCTACATCTCGGCGTACTTCGCCACCGACATGGAGCGTATGGAGGCGTCCCTCGACGACCCGTACATCCTGATCGTCAACTCCAAGATCGGCTCGGTCAAGGACCTGCTGCCGCTCCTGGAGAAGGTCATGCAGTCCGGCAAGCCGCTGCTGATCATCGCCGAGGACGTCGAGGGCGAGGCCCTGTCGACCCTGGTCGTCAACAAGATCCGCGGCACCTTCAAGTCCGTCGCCGTCAAGGCCCCGGGCTTCGGCGACCGCCGCAAGGCCATGCTCGGTGACATCGCCATCCTCACGGGCGGCACGGTCATCTCCGAGGAGGTCGGCCTCAAGCTGGAGAACGCCGGTCTCGACCTGCTCGGCCGCGCCCGCAAGGTCGTCATCACCAAGGACGAGACCACCATCGTCGACGGTGCCGGTGACAGCGACCAGGTCCAGGGCCGCGTCAACCAGATCCGCGCCGAGATCGAGAACTCCGACTCGGACTACGACCGCGAGAAGCTCCAGGAGCGCCTCGCGAAGCTGGCCGGCGGCGTGGCCGTCATCAAGGCCGGTGCCGCGACCGAGGTCGAGCTCAAGGAGCGCAAGCACCGCATCGAGGACGCCGTTCGCAACGCGAAGGCGGCCGTCGAAGAGGGCATCGTCGCCGGTGGTGGCGTGGCCCTGCTCCAGGCCTCCTCGGTCTTCGAGAAGCTGGAGCTCACCGGTGACGAGGCGACCGGCGCCAACGCCGTGAAGCTCGCGCTGGAGGCCCCGCTGAAGCAGATCGCCGTCAACGGTGGTCTTGAGGGCGGCGTCGTCGTGGAGAAGGTGCGCAACCTGGCCGTCGGCCACGGTCTGAACGCCGCCACCGGCGAGTACGTCGACATGATCGCCGAGGGCATCATCGACCCGGCGAAGGTCACGCGCTCCGCGCTGCAGAACGCCGCGTCCATCGCCGCGCTGTTCCTGACCACCGAGGCCGTCATCGCCGACAAGCCGGAGAAGGCCGCCGCCGCTCCGGGCGGCATGCCGGGCGGTGACATGGACTTCTGATCGGCCCCTGGCTGATCGGCTGTTCTCGGACCGAGGGCGGCACTCCTTCTGCGCGAAGGGGTGCCGCCCTCGGGCGTTTCACCACCGGCCCGCCCTCCACCGCCGGCGGCGCAGCTCCTCGCGCGCTTCGCGGACGGCGCCGGCCAGCCCCAGGAGCACCGCCGCCCCGACCGCCACCTCCGCCGCGGTGCGCATACCCCGGGGGTGGAGGTCGCGTGCGAGCTCGGTGATGGCCTTGCCCCGCGGGTCGTACACCAGCGCCAGGGTCTCGCCCTCCTTCGCCAGCCGCGAGCCCGCCTCCATGTGGTCGGTGGGGCCCGCCGGGCAGGACAGGCGATGGTCGTAGGAGGTGGTGGTGGAGGTGGTCCAATGGCCGTTGGCGTCCATGGAGGAATCCGTCTTGGTGTGCTTGGTGACCTCCAGGACGACGCAGTCGACCTCCACGCCCCGGTCCGCCAGCACGCCGGCGTCCACGGCCGACAGGGTGAGGAAGACGCCGACGCCGGCCGGGACGGCGGACAGGGCGACGAGCAAGGCACCGCGCGACCCGGCGAGCGCGGCGTGTCCGCCGAGCAGGAGCAGGGGGAGCAGTAGCCCGGCGAGGAAGGTCAGCCAGCCGTTGAGGGAGCCGTAGGCCCACTCCCGGGCCACGCCGAAGGCCAGGGCGGCGGCCAGCGGTGGCACGCCCAGCGCCAGCACGGTCCGCCAGATCGCCCGCCACCATGTCCCCGCCCGGCCCGCCATGACGCCCCCCGTGGCTCGTCCGCCCCGGCTTCCAGGTAACCGCGCGGGCGGGGGTGCGTAAAGGGCGCGGACTCCCGGTGGACGCCCCGGCGCCGCGGAGCGCGATTTGGTTGACTGCTGGCATGACCGACGGGAAGAACGTGTTCATCAAGATCTGCGGGCTGAAGACCCCGGAGGACGTCGACGCGGCCGTGGCCGCCGGGGCCGACGCCGTCGGGTTCGTCCTCGCACCCGGCAGCCCCCGCACCATCGGCTCCGCCGCCGCGCGCGAGCTCGCCGAACGGGTGCCGGAGCGCGTGCTCACCGTCGGCGTGTTCCGCGGGCAGCCGCTGGAGGAGGTGCGCCGGCTCGCGGAGGAGAGCGGCGTGCGCGGCGTACAGCTGCACGGCGACGAGGGTCCCGAGTACTACGAGGCGCTGCGCGCGCCGGGCCGGACCCTGCTGCGGGCCACCGCCGAGCACGTCGCGCGCTGCGGCGAGTACGGGGAGGACCTGCTGCTGATCGACGCCCCCGACCCCGGCTCCGGCAAGCCCTGGAACTGGGGCTCCGCGGAGTTCACGGCGCCCGAGGGCCGCTGGCTGCTGGCCGGCGGGCTCGGCCCGGCCAACGTCCGCGAGGCCGTACGGGCCACGGGCGCCTGGGGGGTGGACGTCTCCAGCGGGGTCGAGCGGGAACGCGGGGTGAAGTCCCCCGAGCTCATCCGGGCCTTCATCGACGCCGCCTCGCAATCATACGATTACTCTGAGTGAGAACATGCGCGTGGCGGCCCGTACGGCGGGCAGGACAACCCCATGGAATCGGACACCTCCGGATGGCTGCGCCGCCTGACCCGCCGCCTCGTCCCCGCGGCCGGCGGCGGGGGCCTGCCGGTGTTCACGCCGCGCCGCGCCCCCGTCTTCACCGCCGACTTCACCTCCACCGCCCAGTGGGTGGCCGGCCGCTCCTGGGCCTATCCCGACGGCGGCCCGGTCAACCCGGGCGACAACAAGCTCGACCACCTCGTGGCGGACCCCGCCTACAGCCGAAGCGGCACCTTCCGGGCCACCCGCCGCCCCGACGGCGACTGGGACACCGGCCTGCTCACCACCGAGGGCAGTGACCAGGGGTTCATGGTCCGCACGGGGGACGTCCTGGAGGCCCGCGTCAGACTGCCGGCGGAGACGGGTGCCTGGCCCGCGATCTGGACCTGGCGGGACGGCGGCCAGGAGATCGACGTCTTCGAGTACCACCCCGACAACCCGGACCTGCTGGAACTCTCCAACCACGTCCGCGAGGCGCACCGCTACCACCGCGACCCGACGGTCAGGCCCGGCGGCTGGCTCGACCTGAGGGTGGAGTTCGGCCGCAGGTCGGTCGTCTGGTGGGTGAACGGCGCCCGCGTCTTCTCCGACGGGCGGGGCGTGGGCCGCGGCTGGCACGCGTACCTCATCGTCAACCTGTCGGTCTCCGCCGGGAGGTACCACCCGGCGCCGGGCCCGGAGCAGACGGAGATGTCGTACGAGGTGTCGGAGCTGCGCGTGTACCGGGGCTAGGCGGTGTCCTGACCCGCCCGGGCTCCCCGGGCGGTGGTCGGCGGGGCGGCCGATAATGGGTCGCGTGGACTCGCCCCGCAGGCTGAGCAAGGCGAACGCGGGCCCGGTGTTCTGGCCGTTCGGCGCACGGACGGCCGTACTCCTGGCCCCGCTGCTGCTGGTCGTCCTGGTGGTGGTCTGGGGCACCGCCCGGACCGCGCTGGGCGTGGCCTCCGTGCCGGCCGGGTGGGCGCTGCTGGGCATCGTCGGCCTGAGTCTGCTGCCCGTCCTGCTGCTGGCCCTGAGCAGCGCCGCCGCGGGCGGCGGGACGGTCGAGGTGGGCGCCGTCAAGATCGCCCTGAGTGCGGCCGCGGGTTCGCGGCCCGGCCTGATGGTCCCGCGCAACGTGGCCCCGCAGCCGGGGCTCTCCCTGGCCGACGCCGGCGGGGTCGCGGCCCTCGCCTCCCTGCGGAGCCTGCGCGGTGTCGAGGTGGTGGTCGTCGACCTGGAGGACGGGCACGCCTGGTGGGAGCACCGGCTGTTCCTGCTGTGCGCCGGCGCGGCCCGGCTCGGCCGGCCCTCGGTCGTCGTCTTCACGGCCCAGCGGCAGGGCAGGGCCGGGCAGTTCGTCGGCTGGGCCCGCCCGGCCGACCTCCTCGAACGCCTCCAGGAGGCGGATCCCGGCCTGGGCAAGGCGTACTTGCAGTCGTCCGGCCAGGCCGCCGGGGTCCGTCTCGCCGAGGCGTCGGGGCCGGCGCCGTCGGCGCGGCTCATGAAGGAGCTCGGCCTGGAGGGCATGCGGTACCTGACGCATCCGTCGCCGCGCGACGAGCTCAACCCGTTCCTGGAGGAACAGTTGCTGGCCCGCGGGGTGAGCGGGTTCGACAGCCTGCCCCACGAGCTCGACGTGCCCCGGCTGGAGCAGCTGTTCACCCCGGTCCTGCACACGAAGGCCCTGGACCGCACCGCCGACGACGCGGCCTGGCTCCGTGCGGCCCTCCTCGACGAGGACGACTACGTCGCCTTCACCGACGCGGGCCGCTACACGGGCATCATGTCGGGCACCGCCGTGGCCCGCGCCGCGCTCCTGGCCCTCCTCCCGCCGACCGCGGGGGCGTGAGGGGCCAGGGCGCCCGCGCGACGGGCGGGGGCGGGCTGGAGGGGCGGTCCCACCCCGAAGGGGTGATGATGATTCCATCGCCGGCTCCGGTCGACGCCCGGCATGAGTGCGGTACGCACCCGGGCATCCCGGCACTTCCCTTTCGGTGGATCCCATCGAGGTATTCGATGAAACCCAACGCTTTCGCCATCGCGGCCGCCTTGCTGTGCGGCCTCGTCATGACGGGCTCGACGCCCACCGCCTTCGCGTACGCGCCCGCTGCTCAGGGCCCCGCGACCGCGGCGAAGTCCCCCACCTGCCCCGATCCTCCGCCCGGCACGGGATCGCGGATCAGTGCCTCCGATGCCGGCGCGATGGTCCGTGCCCACAACGACGCACGCCGGGAAGCCGTCCAGAAGTACAACCCCGGGCTCGCCCTGGTCTCCCTCACGTGGAGCCCCAAGCTCGCCTGCGACGCGCAGGCCTGGGCCGACGACCCCGCCTCCAGCGAAGGCGGCGGGCTCCACCACAGCGACCGTGCCACGAACGGCAACGAGGGCGAGAACCTCCTCAACTCCACCGCTCCGGTGAATCCCCTGATGGCGGTGGACCCCTCGGTGAACTACAGCTGGATCGCCGAGAAGGCCAAGTTCGACGCCGATGGCAACGCCCCCGTCGACGGCAACAACTACAAGGTGTGGGGCCATTACTCCCAGATGGTGTGGATGTCCCCCCAGTCGCCCACCACCGCGGTCGGCTGCGGTGTGAAGGAGGGCGTGCCGACGAAGAACGGCACGGGCTGGATCCTGGTGTGCCGGTACGCCGCCGCGGGCAACATCACCGGCCAGCGGGCCATCCCGGCCGGCGGCCAGGTTCCACAACCGGTTCCACCGCCTCCGGCGCCCACCCTGCCCTTCCGCGGCACGAGTGCGGTGTCCCAGCGGGACGGTCACCTGGACGTGTTCTGGGTGGGGCCTGATGGTTCGGTGCGGTCGCAGTGGTGGGACGGGGGTGGAGCGAGTGGTGCGTGGGGTGCGCACGGTTCGTTCAACATCGCCGCTCCGGGCAGTGCCGTCCCGAGTTCGGCCGTCGCGTCCGTGTCTCAGCGGAACGGGCATCTGGACGTGTTCTGGATCGGGCCCGACGGTTCGGTGCGGTCGCAGTGGTGGGACGGTGGCGGTGCGAGTGGTGCGTGGGGTGGGCACGGTTCGTTCAACATCGCGCCGCCCGGTGCGGCTGCCACCGGTTCGGGCATTGCCGCCGTGTCGCAGCGGGACGGGCATCTGGACGTGTTCTGGGTGGGTCCTGATGGGTCGGTGCGGTCGCAGTGGTGGGACGGTGGCGGTGCGAGTGGTGCGTGGGGTGCGCACGGTTCGTTCAACATCGCCGCTCCGGGTGCTGCCGCAACGGGTTCGGGTGTGGCTGCCGTGTCGCAGCGGGACGGGCATCTGGACGTGTTCTGGGTGGGTCCTGATGGGTCGGTGCGGTCGCAGTGGTGGGACGGTGGTGGAGCGAGTGGTGCGTGGGGTGCGCACGGTTCGTTCAACATCGCCGCTCCGGGTGCTGCCGCAACGGGTTCGGGTGTGGCTGCCGTGGCTCAGCGGAACAACCATCTGGACGTGTTCTGGGTGGGTCCTGATGGGTCGGTGCGGTCGCAGTGGTGGGACGGCGGCGGTGCGAGTGGTGCGTGGGGTGCGCACGGTTCGTTCAACATCGCCGCTCCCGGTGCCGCCGCAGCGAGTTCGGGTGTGGCTGCCGTGGCCCAGCGCAACAACCATCTGGACGTGTTCTGGGTCGGCCCCAACGGCGCCGTGCGGTCGCAGTGGTGGGACGGCGGCGGTGCGAGTGGTGCGTGGGGTGCGCACGGTTCGTTCGACATCGCCCCGCCGAACAGCGCGGCCCCGCAGTAGCGTGCGGGGCCGGGCCGTCAGAGGGTCGTGATGAAGGTGACCCAGGCCGGCGAACGGAACACGAGGTGAGGACCGTCCGGGACCTTGGAGTCCCGGACGGGGACGACGTCGGTGTGGTCGTCACAGACCTCGACGCAGTCGCCGCCGGTGCCGTCGCTGTAGGTGGACTTGCGCCAGGTGGCCATTTCCAGGCAGTCGCCCCCGCTGGCGCCGCTGAAGCTGGACTTGTGCCAGGTGGCAGTGATGAGGTCGTACTCAGGCATTAGCTTCATGCTCGTATTCCTCCGCCACGGACTCGATCAGGGCTAGCGACTGCTGCGGTGACAGTGCACTGGCTGTGAGGAGATCGTAGGTCAGGGTGTGACGGGCGACGGTGGCTGGATCGTCCAACAGCAAGCCTATTGCGTTGCCTTGGACATACGCGAGGGGCGGGGCGTCCTCGAACGACATCAGCTTCAGGGTGCCGCCCATCGATGCGTGGGCACCCGCGCTGAACGGGAGTACCTGGACGACGATCCGGCAAGAGCGGATCAGCCGGGCGATGTGCCGAAGGGCCTCAGCCATGACCTCGGGGCCACCCACCACGCGCCGGAGCACGTTCTCATCTAGAACGCACCACAACATCGGCGTTGTCGGGTCCTTGAGCAGCGCGGCACGGTCCAGACGGTTCGCGACCAGCTCATCGATGACGTCTTCTGTGGCCGTCGGCTGGTAGGCCCGAAAGACCTGCCGGGCGTACCGCTCCGGCTGGAGTATCCCGGGCAGCGCCAGAGGCGCGTACTCCCTGATGGTCAGTGCTTCGGCCTCTACTTCAGCTGCTGCGGCGAAGTGGTTCGGGTACTTGGACTTGGCCACAGCCACGCAGTTGCGGGCGAAGAAGCCGTTCGTCCCGAGGATCCCGTCTATCGACGCGGCGAGTTCGGGGGTGATCCGGCGCGTGCCCGCCTCCATCTGGCCGACGTACGAGCCGCTCACGAACAGCTTCTCGCCCAGGCCGGCCTGGCTCATGGCGGAGCGTTCGCGGGCTACGCGGAGTTCGGCGCCCAGGAGGGCGCGGGGTGAGGCGGGGTCGAGTTTCTTTCCTGGCATGACAACTCCCGGTCCAACATCTGCGGTTGATGCGGTGGCCCACCTTGAAGGCTAGCGGGGGCGCCGCCACGCTGTGTAGAGGAGCTGAATACTCAGAGTGGAAAGGTGACATGTCATGGTGCTCACCCCGCAGGAGCGGATGCGGGCGGCCGAGGAGGCCGTGCGGCAGTTGAAGGAGTCCCTCGCCGGGGTCGGCGTCACCTTCCCGTCGCTGGACGTGGACGGGGTCTCGGCGGCGGGGACGTACGGGCTGCCGCTGGTGGACCTCGGCCGCTGCAACCTGGACACCGCCCTGCGGCTGGCCGCCGTACTGCACGAGCGGGCGGGCGCGTGAGCGAGGCGGTGGACGCGGCGCAGTTCGCCTTCGAGCTCGGCTGGAAGCTGCGCGGGCTGGACGCGGTCCTGGGCGGGGGCGACGGGTGGCGGCGCAAGGGCGCGGGGCTGTCCGTACGGGTGTGGCGGGACGGGGGCGACGGGCCGTGGACGGCCGTCGGGGACGACGGGGAGCGGCGCGAGGCGCGTACGGCCGACACGGCGGACGAGGCGACCACGCTCGTGCACGAGGCCTTCGGGCTCACGGCCTGGCGGCCGCAGCCGCCACCGCCGCCGGGGTGGCACCGGTTCACGCTGGTCCACAGGCCTGTGGACGACTGCCCGGGCCCGGACGACGCGCGCTACGCGCGGCTGCGGGCGCGGCCGCCCGAGGGGTGCGTGCCCGAGGAGGCGGGTGGCTGCTTCGCACTGCGCTGCGAGCGGCCGGGTGCGCGGCTGCTGGACGCGGTCGCCGCGACCTGCGCGGAGGTCCGGGAGGGGTACGGGCTGCTGATGGCCGACCTCGCCGTCGCGCGGCTGGAGGAGTGGGCGGCGGACGGGAGCGACGGCTGGGGCGCGGAGATCGTGGGCCAGCTGCTCTTGATGGCGGCCGAGCGGGGGCCGAAGCTCGGCTACTCGGTGGAGGACCTCGTCCGCTTCCTGCGGACCGTCGCCGGGCCGGGCCGGTGAGGGTAAGGGGCGACGGGCGCCAGATCGAGCAGGACGGCCTGGACGAGCTGATCGCCGACTTCGACGGGGCCAACGGGTCGGCTGACCGCAGGCCGTGACGGCGAAGCGCGCCGAGCTCACCGGTGGGGCCGGCTGCTGCTGGTGGCCGCCGTGCGCGAGCCGCGGCTCAGTTGGTGATGCGTTCGCCGTCGTGCTCGCCGCCCTTGCAGTTGTACACGCCGGTCGCGGTGTCGTACTCGACCATTCCCCCTGCGGACTCGCACGTCGGTCCTGGAATGGCCGGTAGGGCCGCCTGCGCGACGGGGACTGCGGCGCCGAGGGCGGCCAGTACGAGGGCGGCGGCGAACGCGAGGATTCGGACACGCATGGGAGCTCCTCTGGGGCGGGTGACACCAACACGTCACCACCAGCCTCCCTCTGCGGCGCGTCGTGCGCACCCTCGGGGGGCGCACAGGGGGGCGCACGAGGGGCGCCGCCCGCGGTCGAGCGGCAGGCTGGTGTTATGGCCAGCACGCCCGAGGTATCCGTAAGGGCGCCTGATGACCTGTGCTTCCGCCAGGTTTTGGTAGACGGCAGGCGCGTGGGCAAGGCCCGGTCCCTCAAGGAACTCCTAAGAACCCTGGACCATGCCGGTGTGGAACCGGGGTGCGAGATCCACTGGCTCGGCGGGGACATCGATGTCTGGCCGGACCAGGCGTGGTTGCGACGGGGCTTGTGCTTCTTCATGGCCGCCGGCCTCCTCGCGACGGCGGTGCCGCTCTTCCGGATCGGAATATCGGACAGCGGCTCTGCGGTGACGTACGGGGGGCGGATCGCGGGGCTCACCATCCTTGTCGTGGCCGTGGTGGAGGTGCTGGCCGTCGTGGCCGCCCTCGACTACTGGGGAAAGCGGCGGTGGCCTTACTCGGGGGTGGTCGTTCTGGTCGGAGTCGTCATCACCCTCCTCTGCAGCGCAGCCCTCCTTTTGCTGCAGATCGGCGAGCGATTCAGCATTTACACCGTGGTCGGGATGACCCTCGGCGTCTGGTCCCTGATAGCCCTGTTGGGACTTTTTGAATGCGGGGCGTGGAGGGGGCTCCGCGTTCCCAGGAAAATCGCGATCGGGGTGGTTATCTCCACCCTTCTCGCCGGCGCCAACTTGGCGTATGCGCAGATCTATGTCCCCTGGGTGACGACGCCGCTGATCCAGAGCGGGGCGGAGTTCAGGGATTCGAGCATGGAAAAGGGGGCGAAGGGGGTGTACGTGACGGTCCATCTGTACGTGAAGAACGCCGGTCAGGTGCCCGTCTACATCCTTGGCAGCATCTACTGGATCCATGGCGTAGCCGCAAACAACAAGCTCGACCGCAAGCCTGCCGCAAGCGAGCTGATCTATGACGGCGACTTCGTCGAGCCGGTCGGCCGCGTACTGAATCCGGGGGAAGAGGTCGCCCAGGATGAGGTCATTGAGATAACGGGTACCGATCCTCACCAATATGAAGCGATCAGTGCCCGGGCTGAGGTGTACGTGATCAGGAAAGACAGAATGAAGTTGCCCTCGGAATATGTGGACTCCAGGGCGGAGGGGGGGACGCTCAAGAAGGTCTGCCAGGAGGGAGATCTCGCCCCCGCCAAGTACAGATACCAGTCCAGGATGTCGAACAGCAGTGAAATCCTGAACGTGACCCGCGGTCCACAGCGCGTCACCCTGTGGAGGCTGGGCGGTAAGAATCCGCGCGTCATTGTCGATGTGTCGCCGCCGGATAAGCGGTTTGAGTACGATCCCCAAAACCCCCACGCGAACGACGCGGCCAGTCAGCGGTACGGTCTCTCGCCGGTGCGCGGCGCCGTGGCGGAGATGCCCTACCGGGAGCTCCTGGAAAAGGCCAGTGCCACCGAGAAGGGCGCGACCCCGACCCCGGCCCGGTGACTCACACCACGGTCAGGTCAAGGCCGGTTCCGTCGTGGGTTCCGGGTGGGCCGTGGGCGTGGGCTGCGGGTCCGTGTTCAGGTCCGTCAGCATCTGGCGGGTGAAGCCGAAGAAGTACGTGGCCAGGAAACCCGTCAGATAGCCCGTCAGCAGGCCGCCCGCGTATACGGCGACGGTCGCCGCCATGCCCGACGTGCCGTCGAGGAGGGGGAACAGGGCCCAGCCCGAGGGGCCGATGGCGGTGGAGCCGAAGGCGACGCCCAGCTGGTTGAACAGGCCGATGAAGGCCCCGCCCGCCGCGCCGCCGAGGCAGGCGGTGACGAAGGGGCGGCCCAGCGGCAGCGAGACCCCGTAGATCAGCGGCTCCCCGATGCCCAGCAGGCCGGCCGGGAGCGCGGACCTGATGGTGGCGCGGAGCGAGCCGTTGCGCGGGAGGCGGCAGTAGACCGCCAGGGCGGCGCCGACCTGGCCCGCGCCCGCCATCGCGAGGATCGGCAGCAGGACCGTGTACCCGGACCGCTCGATGAGGGTGGTGTGGATGGGGATCAGGGCCTGGTGCAGGCCGAGCATCACCAGGGGGAGGAAGAGCCCGCCCAGCACCATCCCGGCGAAGGCGCCGCCGGTGGCGAGGAGCCGGTCGGCGAAGGTGCCGATGCCGGCGGAGACCGCACCCGCGACGTACATCAGGCCGAACAGGGTGACCAGGCCCGGGACGAGCACCGTGAGGGTGGGGGTGACCAGCACGTCCAGGGCCTCCGGGACCCGGCGGCGGCACCACCGTTCGACGCGGACCGCGAGCAGGGCGGCGGCGAGGGCGCCGAGGACCCCGCCCTGGCCGGGGGAGAGGTGCTGCCCGAAGGCCTCGATCTTCGCGACGCCGGGGAAGACGACGACGGCGGCGACCGCCCCGCCGAGGACGGGCGTGCCGCCGAACTCCTTGGCGGTGTTGTGGCCGACGAAGACGGCGATCAGGGACATGAACCCGGAGCCGATCGCGGTCAGCGCCGGGACCAGGGCGGGGACCCAGCCGAGGTTGGCGAGGAACCCGCCGAGGCCCGCGATGATCCCGCAGCCGATGAGGGCGGGGATCAGCGGGACGAAGACCGCGGCGATCCGGCGCAGGAACAGCTTGAACGGGGTGGCGTTGCGGGCCTTCCGGGCCTCCTTCAGCGCCGCGCCCCGGGCGGCCAGTTCCTCCGCCGTGACGGGCGTCGGCGACGCGGCCGGGGCGGGCCGGTCCGCTGCCGCGGTGACCGGCCGGGCCGTGGCCGCCGGGAGGGGCCGCGCGGGTGCCGTCGTACGCCCCTCGGCGACCAGGGCCTCGAACTCGGGCGTGACGCGGGCGACCGCGCCCGGCCCCAGCACGATCTGGTACGTGTCGTCCTCGACGACGCCCAGGACGCCCGGCACCGCCCTGAGCGCCGTGTCGTCGACGAGGGAGCGGTCGCGCAGGCCGATCCGCAGGCGGGTCATGCAGTGCGCGACCGAGGTGATGTTGTCCGGGCCGCCGACCAGCGGGAGGATCGCGGCGGCCGTCGCGCGGTTCTTGTCAGTGGGCATGGGTGCGTCGCCTTGCTGTGGGGGCGGGCGGAGGTCAGCGGAGTGCGGCGAGCGCCTCGCGGAGGTGGCCGCGGGCGGCGCTGAGGAGACCGGCGGCGGTGGGTCCGTCCACCCCGCCGAGGAGGACGAGGACCGCGTTCTTGACCTCGCCGCCGGTGGCGGTGAGCGCGGCCTCGATCTCGGCGTCCGGGGCGCCGGTGGCCAGGGCGACGATGCGGCGCGAGCGGGCGCGCAGCTTCTCGTTGGAGGCGCGTACGTCGACCATGAGGTTCCCGTACGTCTTGCCGAGGCGGATCATCGTCACCGTCGAGATCAGGTTCAGTACGAGCTTCTGCGCCGTGCCGGCCTTCAGCCGGGTGGAGCCGGTGAGCAGCTCGGGGCCGACGACCACCTCGATGCCGTGTTCGGCGGCCGCGGCGAGGGCGGATCCGGGGTTGCAGGACAGGCCGACGGTGAGCGCGCCGCGCGTACGGGCGAATTCGACGGCGCCGATCGCGTACGGGGTGCGGCCGGAGGCGGAGACACCGACGACGGTGTCCTCGGGGGTCAGGCCGAGGGCGGTGAGGTCCTCGGCGGCCAGCTCCCGGGAGTCCTCGGCGCCCTCGACGGCCTTGAGCAGGGCGCCGGGGCCGCCCGCGATCAGTCCGATGACCTGCGCGGGATCGGTGTTGAAGGTGGGCGGGCACTCGCTGGCGTCCAGCACGCCGAGCCGGCCGGCGGTGCCCGCGCCCGCGTAGACGAGCCGGCCACCGCGGGCCATCCGCTCGGCGACAGCGTCCACGGCGGCGGCGATCGGCTCCAGCTGCGCGGCGACGGCGGCCGGGACGGTGGCGTCCTCGGCGTTCATCAGCCGGGCGATCTCCAGCGTCGGGAGCCGGTCGATCTCCGCCAGTTCGGGGCGGAAGGCCTCGGTGGTGAGGGTGTCGAGCTGGGCGCGGAGGTCGGCGTACGCGGTCATGGGCGGGGCTCCTGCGGGCGGGGGCGCGGCGGCCCGGGGCGGTCCGGTGGGAGCCATGGTGCACCGGCGGGGACCGGTCGGCGGGGCGCCGGGCCGGGTGCGGGAGGGATCCCCTCCCCTTTTGGGGCGGTGAGGGGTCAAAATGAGCCCATGGAGCACGCGACCCCCCTGGAACAGGCGCTGCATGTCGCCCGCGCACTGGTTCTCGCCGATCTCGCCGCCGGTGAGGTCGCCGATGCCGACGTCGTCTCCCTCGTCGAGGACTCGGTCACGCACCGCCGGTGGTGGGTGGAGCAGTGGCCGGAGGGGGTCGACTACCTCGCCGGACTCGTCGCGCAGGACGTGAAGGACGCCCTGCTGGAGAAGTACGGGCGCTGGCCGCTGTGCCCGGTGTGCGAGCACGGGGAGCCGCACGCGCTGGACGTGGAGCCGGAGCTGGGGCCCGATGCGCACTGGGTGTGCTCGGAGGCGGGGGTGAAGGTGGCGGCGGTGGGTGGTCTCGGCCCCGTCTTCCACCCGGGCCGGTGAGCCGCCGGTGACGGTGTACATCGACCCGCCGGTGTGGCCGGGGCACGGCCGCCTGTGGTCGCACATGGTCAGCGACGTCTCGTTCGAGGAGCTGCACGCCTTCGCGGCGGGCGTCGGCTGCCCGCCGCGGGCCTTCGAGCGGGACCACTACGACGTGCCCTCGCACCGGTACGCGGACGCGGTGGCGGCGGGGGCGGTGGAGATCGGCAGCAAGGAACTGGTGCGGAGGCTGACGGAGGCGGGGCTGCGCCGCCCGAAACATCGCCCGCCGATGGCCTGAATGGCCGTCATCTCTCATGCTTTCAGGGCGATTTGCTGAACTAGGATGACCGCGGTTCGGCCACTCGTATCGGCATGAGGGGGATCGTGCAGCGGTCAGTGCTGTTCGTACACGGGACCGGAGTCCGCGAGGCTTCGTACAAGGAGACCTTCGGGGCGGTCCGGTCCCGGCTCTCGGACATCAGGCCGGAGCTGGAGGTCCGCGGCTGCTTCTGGGGCAGGGAGCAGGGCGCGGCCCTGGCGCTGGACGGGGCCTCGGTGCCCCGCTACCGGCAGACGCGCGGTGGTACGCCCGAGGACGATGAGATCGCGGTCTGGGACGTCCTGTACGAGGACCCCTGGTACGAACTGCGGCTGCTCGGGCTCCAGCCCGTGCCGGAGGCGGGCTTCGGCTTCGGGCTGCCGCCCTCCGAGGAGTTTCTCGCCGAGGTCACCGGCTACGCGCCGGGGCCCGCAGTAGTGGAGGCCTTCGCCGCGCGGGGTCTCGCCGAGGAGTTCACCGAGGCGCTGCGCGTCGTGGTGCGGGCGCCCGAGCTCCACGACGCCGCCGCCACCGCGGACGCCGACGGGACCGAGCACCGCAGGGCCGTGGCCCGCGCCGTGGTGGCCATGACCCTCGCCCTCGCCTTCGAGCGGGGCGGCGAGGTCTCCGGCATGGTGCGCGACGAGCTGCTCGCCGTGCTCGGTACCGAGCTGTACGCCGAGGGCCGGTCCGTCGGAGGCTTCCTCGCCAAGGCGCTCGCCCGGCCCGTGGGCTGGCGCGGCCGCTACCGGCGCGGGGCGTGGGGTGACGCGACCCTGCCCGCCATCGGGGACATCCTGCGGTACCAGGCCCGTGGCCAGGGCGTACGCGACCAGATCAAGCGGACCGTCGAGAACACGCCGGGGGACGCGGTTACTGTGATCGCGCACAGCCTCGGCGGGGTCGCCTGCGTCGACCTGCTGGTGCGCGAGCGCCTGGAGCGCGTGGACCAGCTGATCACGGTGGGTTCGCAGGCGCCGTACTTCTACGAGATCGGGGCCCTGGTCTCGCTCGAACACCCCGAGGCCCTGCCGCCGGGCTTCCCGGCGCGGTGGCTGAACATCTACGACGACCGCGACCTCCTCTCGTACCAGGCCTCGAAGGTCTTCCCGGGCCGGGCGGAAGACCACCGGGTCGACAACCGGCAGCCCTTCCCCTGGGCGCACACCACCTACTGGTCCAACCACGAGGTCTGGAACGCGGTCGACACATGGCTGAGCTGACGGTCCCCGACCCGGAGCGCGTGCACGCCCTGCTGATCGGCATCGAGCACTACCCGCGCATGCAGGGCGGAGAACTGGCCGGCGCCGCAGCTGATGCGATGAGGCTCGCCCGCTGGCTGCGCGGACGCGGGGTCCCCGCCGGGAACATCCGGCTGCTGCTGGCGCCACTGGCCGCCTCCTGGTCCGGTCTGAACACCCAGGCGCGGGAGCTGGGCGTCACCATCGAGCCCGTCATCTCCCGCGACCAGATCCTCGACAAGCTCGCGCCGTCGCCGACCGTGCCCGAGGGCGACGTGCTGTACGTGTACTGGGGTGGCCACGGCGAACTGGACCGGGGCGACCGCCGGCTCCTGCTCTGCCCGGACGCCTCGGACGCCGACCGGCGCTACCTGGACCTGATGGACCTGCGGGACTACCTGACCAGGCCGGACGTGGCGCGCTGCCGCAGACAAGTCTTCCTCGTGGACGCCTGTGCGACGTTCGTGCAGGCGGGCCGGACCGGACGAGCCGTCGCCGCCCTGCCGCCGGGCAACCGGGTGCCGGTGGAGCAGTTCATGCTGCTCGCTGCCGCGTCCGGTCAGGCGGCGACGCATCGCGGTGCCGCGCGGACCGGGGCCTTCTCGACCGCCGTCATGGACTGGCTGGAGGAGCGCTCGCCGGGCCTGGGCGCGGACCTCGACGCGCTGGTCGCGCACGTCAAGGAGCACTTTGCCGGGCACCGCCTGGGCAGCCGGCAGCTCCAGACCCCCGTCACCCTGGTGATCCAGCCGTTCGGGGGCGACGTGGAGATCTGGCAGCACTCGGCCGGTTCGTCCCCGCCGGACCGGGAGCCGTCGGCTCCGGCGGCGAAGCCGTCGCCGCCAGGTGGCGGCAGGACCGGCCGGGCGGGGCTGTGGGCGGCCGGGGGCGGGGCGCTCGCGCTGGTGGCGATGGTCGCGATCGTGGCGATGTTCCTGTCCCGGCAGGACGATTCCGATCAGCCGGACCAGGCGGCTGCGTCGGGCGCACCGGCGGTGGCGGCGGGCGCGTCGGCGCCCGGATCCGGCTCGCCCTCCCACGCGGTCAGCGGTGCCGTGCCGAGCAGCCCGGCGCCCTCGGGGGCGTCGACACCGCGGGCGCAGCCCGCCGGGGCGACTCCCGTGAGGGATCCGGAGTCATGTGCCGCCGCCTTGCCCGCCGACGCACCGAACGTGACCGAGAAGGCCTGCGTCGTGACGGAGGGCACGAGGGTGTCGATGCGCGCCTATGTCAGCGCCCCCACTCCGACCAAGGTGACCGTGTACGCCTGGCTGAGCCTGAAGGAGGGCAACAAGTACCTGTATCCGATCGGTGCGCCGAAGTCCTGGAACGTGACCGTCGGCCCGGATCCAATACAGCTGACGGAGCGGGTCGCCAAGTCACTCACCCCCGGCGTCGACTACGAGGTGCACGTCAGCACCAAGCTCCCAACTTCAAACCAGCCGAACGCTCAAAACAACCCGAACGTCACCGGGCACGGGCAGTGGTTCACGTACTGACGGCGTCCGCCGACGCCTGGCGGGCGGGCGAGCCGGTGACCACGCGGGTCGCACCCGCCCCCGTACGGCGGTCGATGCGCAGGGCCAGCAGGGTCAGGGCGATCGCGGTGGCGGTCATGGCGGCGCCGGCCCAGGCGGTGGCGGCGTAGCCGTGGCCGGCGTCGATGACGGCGCCGCCGAGCCAGGGGCCGCCGGTGTTGCCGAGGTTGAAGGCGGCGGTGGTGGTGGCCCCGGCGAGGGTGGGGGCGGCGCCGGCGACGTTGAAGGCGCGGGCGTTGAGGGCCGGGGCGGTGAAGAACGCCGAGACGCCGAGCAGGAAGGCGAGCGCGACGGCCGCGGCCTGGACGGAGGCCAGCAGGGCCAGGGCCGCGAGGAAGACGGTGGAGGCGGTGATGCCGCCGGTCATCACCGCGAAGAGACGGCCGTCGGCGATGCGCCCGCCCACGGTGGTGCCCACCAGCGCGCCGACGCCGAACAGGGCGAGGACCCACGGCACCCACGCGGAGTCGAGCCCGGCCACGTCCGTGAGCAGCGGCGACAGGTAGCTGAAGGCGCAGAACACGCCGCCGGCGGCGAGGGCGGTGACGGCGACGGCCAGCCACACCTGCCGGTCGCCGTAGATGCTGAGCTCGCGGCGCAGGCGGGGCTTCTCGGCGGGCAGCGGGATCTTCGGGATCAGGACCAGGATGCCCGCGAGGGCGACGGCGGAGGCCGCGCCGACGGACCAGAACGCCGAGCGCCAGCCGAACTGCTCGCCGAGGAAGGCGCCGGCGGGCACGCCGAGGACGTTGGCGATGGAGAGGCCGCCGATCATGACGGACATGGCGCGGGCGCGCTGGTCCTTGCCGACCATGGCGATGGCGACGGCCGCGCCGACGGCCCAGAACCCGGCGCAGGCGAAGGCCGAGACCACGCGGGAGGCGAAGAGGAACCCGTACGAGGGTGCCAGCGCGCCCGCGACCTGGCCGAGGCCGAAGAGGCTGATGAGCGAGATGAGGGTGGTGCGGCGCGGGAGGCGCAGGGTGGCGACGGCCAGCAGGGGGGCGCCGACGACCATGCCGATCGCGAAGGCGGATATCAGCAGGCCCGCCCGCGGGATGGAGACGCCCATGTCCTCGGCGATGGGCGGCAGGAGCCCGGACAGCATGAATTCGCTGGTGCCGAGGGCGAAGACGGACAGGCCGAGGACGTAGACGGCCATGGGCATGCGGTGGGGGCGGGACGGGGCGTTTGCTGAGGCTGCGGGCATGTTTCTCTCGAACCGGGCCGCGGAGGGCCGCATTCCCGGCCCACCTTGGCGTTTGTCAGGTCGGCGGTCAGGTCGGGGGGTCGGTCAGGCCGGCGAGCTCGTCGGCCAGGTTGCGGCGGGCGGGGGCCTCCCAGTGCGCGGCTCCGTACGGGGTGCGGAAGAGCCGGGGCAGGCCGAGGAGCTGGCGCAGGACGGCGGCGCGGCCGGTGCGGAAGGCGTCGTCCGGCACGAACCCGTACTCGGCGCGGACGGCGGCGGCGTAGGCGGCGTACGCGTCTGGGTCGCCGGCGAGGACGGCGAGGTCGGCGTCGCAGAGGGCCTCGCCGTTGGTGTCGCCGGGGGCGGGGTCGTGGGTGACGGTCAGCCGGACCAGGCGGGCCACTTCGGCGGTGCGGGCGGCGTCGACGCCGAGCTCGGGGAGGGCGCGCTCGGCGAGGGCGGCGCTGCGCTCCTCGTTCTCGGAGCGGTCGGGGCGGTAGACGGCGTCGTGGAACCAGGCGGCGAGCTCGACGGCGGTGGGGTCGGCGGCGTGGTCGGCGAGCACGTCGAGGCGCGCGAGGACGTCGGCCAGGTGGGCGGTGGTGTGGTAGCGGCGCTGGGGCTCCGCCCAGGCGGTGAGGAGGCGGTCGGCGTAGGGGGCGGGGTCCTGGCCGGCCCCTGCGGAGGCGGCGGTGGCCGCCCAGCGGCGGCGGAGCGCCGCGTCCGTCTGTTCGTCCGATTCCATACGGACATTGTGCGGGTGGCGTGATGGTGCTGGTGGTGCGCGCGTCGGGGCCCGTACCCTGGATATTGGACTAGACCTATTTTCCCTATGTTCCGAAGGATGGGATCACATGAGCAACCGTGCGCTCCTGGAGGTGATCGCCCTCGACGCGGAGGACGCGGTCGCCGCCCAGGCGGGTGGGGCGGACCGACTCGAACTGGTCACCGACATTGCCGCCGACGGGCTCACCCCCTCCCGCGAGACCTTCGCGGCGATCCGGTCCTCGGTCGACATCCCGCTGCGCGTGATGCTCCGCGGGACGGACGGGTTCGCGGCGGGTGACGTCGCCGGGCTGGTCAGGGCCGCGCGGGAGCTGCGGGCGGAGGGCGCGCAGGAGTTCGTCCTCGGGTTCCTGCACCCCGACGGCAGCCCCGACCTGGCGGCGGTCGAGGCGGTCCTGGCGGAGCTGGACGGCTGCCGCTGGACCTTCCACCGGGCGATCGACCGGGCCGCGGACCGGGACGGGCTGCGCAAGGCACTGGCCGACCTGCCGGGGCTGGACACGTACCTCACGGCGGGCTCGGCGGCCGGGGTCTCGGAGGGGCTCCCGGTCCTGCTGGCGGAGGCCGCACGGCGGGGCGAGCCGGGGTACGGGCCGCGGATCCTCGTGGGCGGCGGGCTGGAGCTGTCGCACGTGCCCGTGCTGAAGGAGGCGGGCATCGACGGCTTCCACATCGGCGGCGCGGCCCGTCCCTCCGGGTGGGACCGGCCCGTGTCCGCGGCGGCGGTCGCGGAGTGGCGGGCGGCGCTGGGGTAGCCCCTGCCCCGGCCGGGCGTTGCCGGGGGTCCCGCTGCGGGGAGCAAGCCCCGCGCAGCGGGAGCCGCCGGCTAGGGTCTGTCGTCAAAGTCCCGTCTGCCCCGCGACACCTGGCACGCACTCTCGCCGCACCGGGCGCAAGACCGAGTACGCCCAGTACGAGGTCTTGCGCCCGGCGCACCGAGAG